>JBFIEB010000308.1:0-3300 GCA_041603555.1 Vicingaceae bacterium | reverse complement strand
TTTACAATAAAATACATGTAATTAGCATAATCATCTTCACGATAGATGGCCTCTTTTTTTCGAAATTTCTTTATTTTTCTGTTGGATGAAAGGTTTCTTAAATCATCAAGGCCTTTAGCTTCATTCATAAAATCATTTAATCCATCAATATCAGCACTAAAAGCTTTTTTCATGCTTTCACTTCTTTTTAGCCTTACCTCAATGGCTTCAAGCAATTTAGTCTCATCAAAGGGTTTTGTGATGTAGTCATCAGCACCAAGATTCATGCCTTTTCGCATATCACTTATTTCAGATTTTGCTGTAAGAAAGATAAAAGGAATATTAGTGGTTTCAGGGGTTTTACTTAAGATATTTAATACTCCATAACCATCCAAATCAGGCATCATGATATCACATATAACCAGGTCAGGTTTTTCAGCTTTTGTTAACTCAACACCTCTTTTACCATTTTTTGCTGGGAACACCTGGTAATTGGCCATTTCAAGAATTTCTACTGTACTTTCTCTTATAAACTGATCGTCCTCTATTAATATTATTTTTTTCATAAGCTATAATATTCTTAATACTATTACTATTACTATTACTAGTATTATAATATTCTTATTATGAGAACAAATCTAGTTAGTTATTAATTTAATTTATAGAGTTTTTGTTAAGATAACTTGTGATTTTTATCATCATTTCTAGCTATTAATTTTGTTTAAATCTCTACTTTGGTTAGCAATTCTTTTACTTCCAGATCACTAACTTGGGTAAAATCTTCATAATATAATCCTATAGAATAAAAAGGACTGTGTGATTCTAAACAGATAACTTTGTCCGTATAATTTTCAATTTCTTTAATGGTATCATCGGGTCCAACTGGTACAGCAACAATAATCTGTTTTGGTTTTTCTTCTCTAATCAATTCGAGTGCAGCAATTAAAGTTTTACCAGTGGCAATACCATCATCTACTACAATTACAATTTTGTCTTTTAAATTTATAGGTTGGCTATCATCATAATATAATTGATAACGTTTTTTAAGCAAACCTCTAATCTCTTTGGTTTCTTGATCAATGTAAGATTGATCAACTTTTACTTCATCATCGATAATTCTCCCTTTCATACTTACCGCTCCTATAGCATATTCAGGGTTTGTAGGATGCCCAATTTTTTTAACCATTACAACATCTAATGGTAGATTTAATTTAGTAGCTACTATGCTACCAAGTACTACACCTCCTCTTGGGAGAGCTAAAATTATTACATCTTTTTCATTTTTAAATTTTTCAAGGGAAATTGCCAATTTATTTCCGGCATCAATTCTATTTTTAAACATAAAGATTTTTATAAATGTTTAACAAAAAAAAACAATATGGAATCATAAATCAATAACGAATGTTATTGATTTTGAGGGATACCTATCATCTTAAAAACGCTATTTTATAATTCTATTTGTTCCAATTAAAATTTACAGATTATTCTTACGGAATAACAATAAACCAAGGAAAAAAATATCGCAGCAGAGGATTTTTAAAAATTGGTCAGTTATACAAATGCAATGACAATTGTCATCGTTTTTATATAACAATAATTACTCTTAGTAATCACTAATAATGTTTTATTTATTTGCTGAAAAAGGAAGTCATTATGGAAAAATCAGAAACCTTTGAAACAGGCTGTTGCCCTAGATTTAATCCAGAACAATGGGATGAAAAGGAAGTTGAATTCAAAGAAAAGTTATTCTTAAAAGATCACATTAATAGCTTTTTTCATGTTCCCTTGAATTTTGGAAAAGTGATGGAAAGAAATATAAAAAAAATTGAAGCAGCTGAAGCTACTGCTTCTGAACAATTGGTGATGACGGATGAAAAATCTCTTTGGGGGGCGGATGTATTTATTGCGGTAGAAAAGAATGTTCCTAATTCAGATATGGAAAAAATATCTGGAACCTTTTTAACCAAGGTGTTTGAAGGTCCATATAGTAAAATGAAGAAGAATGTGGATGAAATGAATAGGTATGTAAAGTCTAAAGGTAAGGATTGGAAAACACTCTATTTTTATTATGTTTATTGCCCAAAATGTTCTAAAGAATATGGTAAGAATTTTACTGTAATCCTCGCCCAGATAAGTTGAATCAATAGCTCAAACAAAAGAATTTTTCTAATAATTAGGGAATTTATAACCTACAATACAATATCATTTTTTAAAAAACTCCTGTTAAGCGATGATATTTATCATCGTTTTTGAATATCCATTGTCATTCTTTTTTATTCTCATTACTATTTTATTTGAATAGCTAAAATTGAAGTAGTAATTAAAAATTTAGATGGCTTTGAAACAGTTAGAAAACGTTGAAACAGTTTGTTGTCCTAAGTTTAATACAGAACTATGGAATGAAAAAAAAATAGAATTTCAAGACAAGCTATTTCTTAAAGTTCATGTAATTAGCTTTTTATATATCCCTTTAAACTTTCGAAAAGAAATAAGCAGAAATATAAAAAATATTGAAAAAGTTGGAGCACAAATTCCTCCTAATGAACAATTGGTAATGGTTGATAAAAAGACCGCATGGGGAGCGAATATCTTTATTGAGGTTAAACGAAATATTCCTAAATCGAACATAAAAAAAATATCAGGAAGTTTTATAACTAAAGTTTTTGAAGGTCCCTACGGTAATATAAATATATATATGGAGCAAATGGAAACATATCTTCAATCTAAAAGCGAGGTTTTAAGCAACCACTATTTCTTTTACACCTACTGTCCTAAATGCGCAAATGAATATGGTAAAAATTATACAGTTATTTTGGCTCAAGTGCAAAGTACTTAGTTTTGTAATAATATTCTTTATTGTTGTCAATAATTGCAATGCCCAATATGTTAGGGGAAATGAGTTTGTAGTAAAAAGTAGCTCATACATTGAAATAGGAGGTAATGGATTATGGGTTTCTGTGAATTATGATAGAATATTAATACAAAAGAATCTAACATCTCTTGCAGCTCGAGTAGGATTATCTTATTTAGGATACTGTAATACCGTATCTCTTCCGGTTACCTTTAGCATATTGTACGGAAAAGAGGATTACTTCCTTGAAATTGGTAGCGGACCAACGGTGCATAGTTATTATCCAGGAATTAATACCGGGGTTTCCTTTCAAGGTCTTATTGGTCTCAGATACCAGCAGTTAGAAGAAAAAGGTGTTATGGTTAGAATCATATTTACACCAATTATTGCTAAGTATAATGTTAAAAATGGCGGTGAAAGACAAGCAATCATTCCTTTGGTTGGCTTAAGTGTTGGTTATTCATTTTAGG
>JBFIEB010000307.1:0-3308 GCA_041603555.1 Vicingaceae bacterium | reverse complement strand
CTGTAAATTTGGTTTTCTAATGAAAAAAGTACTCATTATCACATATTATTGGCCACCTATGGGAGGTGGTGGTGTACAGCGGTGGCTAAAAACCACCAAGTATTTACGTGAGTACGATTGGGAGCCGGTAATTTTTACTGCTGAAGATGGAGAAGCGTCTGTTGTAGATGAAGGAATGCTCAAACAAATACCCAAAGGAATAGAAACATTGCGAGTACCTATTTGGGAACCTTTTGGGCTATACAAAAAATTAACGGGTAAAAAGAAGGATGAAAAGCTAGTTCCTGGGACTGCTGCTGAAGAAAGTAATTCAATTATTCATGGCTTATCCGTTTGGATTAGAGGCAATGTATTTATACCGGATGCCCGTAAGTTTTGGATAAAGCCTTCCACCAAGTATTTAAACAATTATCTCAAAAAAAATAAAATAGATGCTATAGTTTCAACCGGGCCTCCACATTCTACCCATATCATAGCAATGAATGTTGCAAAAAAAAATAATATTCCTTGGTTAGCCGATTTTCGTGATCCTTGGACCAACATCGATTTTTACCATAAGCTAAAACTCACCAAATGGGCGGATGCTAAACATGTTCGGTTAGAGCAAGCGGTATTAAACAATGCTGATCAGGTAATTACAGTAAGCTGGAGCTGGGCAGAAGATTTTCATCATCTTTCCGATAGAATGCCAATGGTGATAACCAATGGCTACGACCCTGAAGATTTTACCAAAGCGGGAACAGTTGAATTAGATAAGAAGTTTAGTATTACACATGCAGGTTCTTTAAATGATGACAGAAACCCACATTCATTATGGAAAGTCTTAGCAGAGTTAAGGGAAGAGATAGAAGGCTTTGCTAAAGATTTAGAAATTAAATTTATTGGTCAAGTTGCACCAGCTGCCATTCAAGAACTCACTGAAAATGGCCTAGCAGCTAATTTCCAATTGACTGAGAATTTGTCACACGCCAAAGTAGTAACTCAGTTAATGAAAGCGCAAACGTTGTTACTTCCTTTAAATGACACTCCTAATATTGATGGGGTAGTACCAGGTAAACTGTATGAATACATTGGAGCTAAACGTCCTATTATTTGTATTGGTAAACCTGATGGCGATGCAGCAAAAATTATTAACGAAACCAATGCTGGAAGGGTCAGTGATTTTAACGATATAAGTACTTTAAAAGAATCTATAAAGACTTATTATGAAGCTTACAAAAAAGATTCATTAACTGTTGAAAGTAAAGACTATGAAAAGTATAGCCGTCAACGTTTGACTGGTCAAATAGCAGAAGAGTTGAATAAGATTACTCACTAACTTCTTCACTAACTATCTTTTCGGTTTTATTATTCTTAAAATGCAACCCAAGCAATCCTAACAAAAGAAGTATTAACACCGCTGATGAGGTTGTGGTAATAACATTTCCTGTGTAATGTGCTGCTGGATGAAATGTAAATTCTATGTTATGTGAACCCGATGGTATCTTTAAGCCTCTTAATACATAGTTTACACGAATCATTTCAGCTTCTTTTCCATCAATGGTTACTTTCCAATCTTCATTTCCCTTGTACCAAACTTCAGAAAATACGGCAAATTGTTCTCCACCGGAAACACTCGTGTAACCCATTTTATCAGGATGGAAAGAAGTTAATGTAATTTTATTTTCAGGATTTGGAGAAATACTTATGTTACCCACTTGTTCCTTATATCGTTCGTCTATTACAACTGTTGTAGCAGGATTAAAATCGGTTAACGCTGCCATTTCTTCATCTGCATTTTTTGCCCATTGTATTTCGTTAATAAACCAGCAATTACCTAATGCACCAGGATTTTGCTGAGCCATTTCTTGACCAGGTTTTCCAGTAATAAAATACTTGGTATTCAGCATGTTTATCACATTCATGTTGTTTTTTGATAGGTGATGAACTATCAAATCTTGATAACGATATAATTTAGCAGCGGTATATCCACCAATAGATTTATGATGATAAGAAGTGACAGCATCATTAAAAGGCCCACTTTGTCCGGTTACATTAAACACTCTATAACTAACATCTTTATCTATTTTAATTTGATTATCGGCACTGGTAGTCGGCACCATATTATCGTAATTTTTATGCTTGGCAAAATCATCCTCATTCATAAATCTTTTTCCAACGCTCCACATGTCAAAAAGAATTAAAACACCAAATATGTATATAGGAATATTTACATTCTTAAATTTCTTAAAAGCCATCCACCAAATGGTAGCGAAAGCTAATGTTATGAGAATAAAGCTTCTAAAAACATCACTTCTAACAGCATCAATTCTATCTTGTATGACGGTATCTATTGGAAATCCTGCTTGTTCTAAATTGGCATCAGCTAAACCTGTGTAATCCATGCCTGAACCCATCAATAAGAAGTAAGCTAAAACTACCCCGAGTATTCCGCCAGCGAAATACAATCCTTTTTTTAGTTTGGCTTTATCATAAGTTCCATCTAAAAGATTTTTTAAGGTAAACATGGCTCCAATACTAACACAAATAATAGTCATGGATAACCACATTGATGGTGTTCTAAACTTGTTATAAAGTGGAAAATGGTCAAAGAAAAATTCATTAATATTTAAACCTAAAATGGCACCATTTTTACCCCACGAGAATATTACGGTTAAAATGATTACAGATAAGAGCATCCATTTAATTTTACTTTTCTCAACAAAAAAGAGCAATAAAAATAAAAACAACAATACCGCTCCTAGATATGTTGGACCTGTGTTTCCGTCTTCTCCTGCATAATAATTATAAACACCTTTTAAGGCATTTAAAGCTTCTTTTTTAGGAATACCTTTTTGTCTGAACTCTTCAAAAGTAGCAGACCCTTCACCTAACGTTAATCCACCACCACCATAACTTGGAATTAGAAAATTAAAAGATTCAGCCTTTCCGTAACTCCAATTAAAAGAGTAATCCATATCTAATCCGGAAGATTTAGGTTCGTCACCAACTTGAGTTAATTCAGATTTTCCAGCTCTTATGGTTTCTTCTCCATAATCGTAAGTGGTCCATAATAAAGTGGTATTGGGCAGTACTCCTAAAATACCAAAGGCGAGGAGTATGACAGATTTTTTAGCAAACCCACCTAAATCTTTATGCTTCATTGCATGAATAAATTCAAAAATTGCTAGAATAATAATAAAGAACATAGCAAAATATACAATCTGAACATGGTTAGCAGCAATGGCTAAACAGAGAAATAAACTAGTTAGAATACCACCCAATAAAAGCTGTTTTCTATAAGCGTAGTAGATAGAAGCAATTAACGG
>JBFIEB010000306.1:0-3313 GCA_041603555.1 Vicingaceae bacterium | reverse complement strand
GGCAGCAAAAGCATCTACTTTTCCATATCCAAAAGCACCATTAGGTACTGATCCAGTGAACGTATCTTGAACAGCAGTCCCAATAATGGCGGCTTTTATTTCAGCCATGGTTGCAGTAGGGCACTTTTCAAAATACAATGCAGCTATACCCGCTATAACCGGAGATGCCATCGAGGTTCCTCCGTTTATTCGATGCATTGCTCCTAAGGCTATTTTATATCTATCAGGGCTAGGTAAATTAATAGCAATCACCGCGGCAGAGTTTGGACCAATAGTTATGTCTCCAGAAGCTCCAATATCAGGTTTAATATTACCTCTTCTGTCTGGACCTAAACTAGAGGTAACTCCTTTTTCACCAGGAGTTTCTAATCTAACCCTTTCTATTGTATCTACATCTATATATGTTTTACGATTAAAGAAATTCGCAACAGCTAGCAAATTAGGATGACATGTAAAACTACTTACCATTGTCTTGGCCGAATCAGGTAAAGTATAGTATTGCATAGGAGGATACTGAGCAATCGTTGGTAAACCAGATTGTACAATTACCGAAGTTCCTAACAAGTTTGTTGACCAAAAGTCATATCTCCCCGAACCTGTACTTAACATACTAAAATTATAGGTGTTAGAATCTGGCTCATTCAATAGCACTTGCAATAAGTATTTATCGCCTTGGATTTCAGCATAAGTTTCTACTATAGCTAAAACATTACTCCCATTTTTAATGGTGTCAGAAAATGTACCTAACCTGCTCTGGATATTAAAAAATGGTGTTCTGCCACGTTCCTCAAAAGAACCTGATGGTAAATTTGCACCAAACGCATAATCTACATTATTAAAATCTGCTGTATCAGACCATACTTCATAAAATACAGAACCATAGCCCAAGGCAGAAACTGGATTATATTTTAAAAATGTAAATGAAGTATCTGTAGTAACATTTTGTTCAAGATGCCAATTAAAAAAACCCGCATTACCAGCAGCACAAACAAATGCTCTACCTGGTTTATAATTAACGATACTATCAATTAATACTGCTGCAGGGTCAGTTCCATCATGAGAACCAAAATAATCTCCAGCGCTCACATTAATTACACAGGGCATATTTAAAGAATCTGCAACCGAATAAATATAATCAACAGCATCTACAACAGATGCTAACCAGTTAGGAACAGAAAAATCACTTGCTACAGCTACAATTGTTGCCTCGGTTGCCACTCCAGCATACATATTGAGTGCTAACCCATTGCCAGCCGCAATTCCTGCAACATGAGTTCCATGGCTAGTACTACCATAATCAACATGAGTACAAGTTGCATTATTGATGGAGGCAGAATCCCAGGTTTGGCCACTTACCTGATCCCAAATTCTATAAATTCTGGTATTACCTAAAGTATCTTTAAAATCACCATGAACAATATCTTGTCCGGTATCTATTATTCCAAAAACAACTCCTTTACCCGTATAACCTTGTAATAAAGGGCTTACGCCATTATGTATGGGAGTAATGTTATTGTGAATGGTCATGGTATCGCTTAATGCTACTCCACTTGAAAACGAATAAGGAATACTTTGAACAAAAGTATTTTCAGAAAATGGTACAACAGCATTTACAGGGATTTCTACCTGAACAATATTGCCTGCTGACCTTACCACTCTCCCTTTTAGCTTAAGCACTTCAGTAGTAATTTGAGCCGCATCACCAATAGCAAATAATGGAAATAAGGCGTCTTTATTACCCTCTTTTTCTAAAGCCGCTTTTAAAGCAAAATTAACTTTAGCATGTTGGGAGTAACCTGAAACAAAAAAGGCTAGTAAACCAACCAGTAGTAAATTTTTCATGAGTTAAAATTAAGCATTCTATTTAAATAGCTGATTACCTTAATCAGACGTAATTTTTAGGCTAATGGTTGTATATGGCCAATGTTTTAGTAAAGCCCAAGAAAATGACTAGAACTAAATAGAATATATTTCGTTTATTTAGGGTAATGAAAAGGCTATTGCTCATATCATTTTTTGTAGTATTGTTTGTCAATTTTGCTAAAGGGCAAAACCTAGTTCCTAATCCAAGTTTTGAGCAAATATTGAATTGTAATTTATCTTCAGGAGGCATTGATACTGCTGTTGGCTGGTGGGATATTGGTTCTGCTGATTTATTTAATAGTTGCACAATTCAACCATTTTTTTCAGTGCCAAATAACGATTATGGCAATCAAGTTCCTTTTGAAGGTAATGGGTATGCATTTTTTTTAACTTATGCTGAACCACCATCTGTTGATGTAAGAGAGTACGCCCAATCTAAGCTTATCGACACTTTGTTGGCTGGCATAAAATATTATGCATCATTTCGAATATCATTTGCTGATACATTCAAATATGCAACAGATGGTGTCGGTGCATTTTTCTCAATGGATACTATTTTTGGAGTTGGTCCAGGAAACATTGTTGATTCAATCCCACAAATTGAAGTGCCAGTGGGAATACCCATTACTGACAAAATAAATTGGACAATGGTTGAAGGTTCTTTTATTGCAGTTGGAGGAGAAGCTTTTATCACCATTGGTAATTTTAAACATGATAGTCAATTAATTACCCAAAATTTGGGTGGGAATGATATTTTTGGTGGATATTATCTCGATGGTGTTTGTGTTTCTGTTGATTCATTAGAGTGTTATAATTTTGTTGGGATTGAACAACAAAATCATCTATTTAATCAGGTAGTAATATACCCTAACCCCTCTAATTCCATATTAAATTTTGATATTAGTAATTTAAAGGATACTGACCATGCCTCTTTGGTGTTATATGATATAAATGGTAAAGAAATTTCACGAACTCGGTTAACTTCTTACAATAACCAAATAGATGTTTCAGCTTATTCTAAAGGGATTTATTTTTATCGGATACTAAATAATGAAAAGACCCCGCAACAAGTGCGGGGATTTTCCGGCAAGGTGGTTATTCAGTAATTACAGCTCCCCATAATTCGGGATTTCCTTCAAAAACTCAAATGAATTTTCGGTAAAATCTATCTTCGCGCAAAAATGGTCTAGTCCATTAGTAACAACTAAATAAGGAACTTTAAAAACGCTATTGTACCTAGCTATTTGCTCAAAAACTTCTTGGTTAATTTTAATATTCGGAGCCTTGCATTCAATTAAAACAGTTGGTTGAGCTTCTTTATAAATCAAGATGTCAGCTCTTTTTTGCAATTCGTTTAATTTTAATCCTTTTTCAATTTCTACTAAGCCTGCTGGATATTTTTTTTCTTGAATTAAAAATTGGATGAAGTTTTGCCTCACCCATTCTTCAG
>JBFIEB010000305.1:0-3326 GCA_041603555.1 Vicingaceae bacterium | reverse complement strand
TATAAGGTTAAAGAAGTTTTTAATTTTAGAGCCTTTTGTCTCCATCATCTTAACCTTTGGTGGTATATGGTTGATGTGGAGTGGAGTACTATGGTTTAAGTATGTAGTTATTTTTTCAGGAATACTATTAACATTGACTTATGCAACCACAACTATAATAATTGTACTACAATTGATAAAATCAAAAAGGCTCCTTCAAAACTGAAGAGGCTTATGTTGCTAGTTTTATTTTCTAATGTTCGTGTCCACCTGGTCCATGCACATGTCCGTGGCTCAATTCTTCTTCCGTAGCTTCTCTTACTTCTACAACATTACCTGTAAAATGAAGGTCTTGGTCGGCTAAAGGATGGTTTACATCAGCAGTAATTGTTTTTTCGTTTACCGAAACAATTTTTGCAGGATGAACTTGTCCATTTTGGTCTTGTAATGGTAATACATTCCCAATAACCACTTCATCAGCTAATTTACCTTCATTCATAAATATATCATGCGGTAGCTCAATAACGGCTTCATCCGTTCTGTTGCCATACGCGTTTTCAGATTTAATTCCAAAAGAAAAGGTGTCTCCACTATTCAGTTCAGCTACATTCGCTTCAAATTCGGGTATCATTTGTCCCATACCTGATAAAAAAACCAAAGGCTCTTTACCTTCAGTAGACTCAATCATTTCACCATTAGCTGTATCTTTATGTAGATTATAGTTAATAGATATTACTTTGTTTTTTACTTCACTCATAATTTTTTATTTTTTGTAAACTTAGTATTTATAATAAAAATGGCAAAATAGATTTTTTTACATTTGCCGTATGATATTGATAGCAGATAGTGGTTCTACTAAAACCGATTGGCGTTTGGTGGATGAGAAAGGAGCAATTTTGTCGTTTGAAACGATAGGGTTTAATCCTTATTTTATTACTTCTGCGAGTGTTTTGAATGAGCTAACAAGCTCTAAGTTAACAGAAGTTAAAGAGGCAGTAACTCAGGTCTTTTTTTATGGAGCTGGGTGCTCAACCGAACAAAACTGTGAAGTAATATTTAATCCTCTTAGTACTTTTTTTAATAATGCCAAAGTAGAAGTAGAGCATGATATGTTGGCTGCAGCTAGAGCTACCTGTGGTAAAGAAAAAGGAATGGTAGGCATTCTTGGTACTGGATCCAATTCTTGCTTGTACAATGGGAACACCATTGTAGAAAATGTTGTTGCTTTAGGATTTGTTTTGGGAGATTATGGAAGTGGAGCAGATATTGGAAAAACCTTTATCAAAGCATTTCTAGGCAAAGAGTTGCCCGCTGAAGTAGAGGCAGATTTTAATAAACAGTATCAATTAAATACACCTGACGTACTAGACGCAGTTTATAAACAAGCTTTACCGAATCGTTTTTTGGCCGGTTTTAGCTTGTTTGTATTTAAACATATCGGGAATACTGCCATTCAAAAAATGGTAGAGGGTAGATTTGAGTTGTTTTTTGAAAAAAACATTTGCAAGTATTCTAATTATAAAAGTAATACGCTGCATTTAATAGGTTCTATAGCTTACATCTACCAAGATGTATTTAGAAAAGTAGCTGAAAAATATAATGTAGAAATTGGAAATATTATTAAACACCCAATTGAAGAGCTAGTTAAATATCATGTTTAAGTTGGAAATAAATAACGTATAAAATGTTGGTTTGAATAAGACAATACACCAACAACTAGCAACTAAACACTAGCTTCAAACCAATCACCTTTACAGCGCATTACTTGTTCTATAATATCTCTAACACAACCTTTTCCACCGTCTTTGTCTGAAATATAATCTACAATTTCTTTTATTTCAATAGCTGCATCTTTAGGACAGGTCGCTACTCCACATTCTTTCATTGCGTAATAATCAGGAATATCATCTCCCATATAGAGTACATTTTCTGGAGTTACGTTTTTATCATTGAAGTATTGACCAAGTGTTTCAATTTTATCGTTTACGCCTAAAAAAACATCAGTTATTCCTAAGTAGTTGAATCGGTGCATAACTGATTGTGAGCTTCCGCCAGAGATAATAGCAATGTTATAACCTTTCTTTAAGGCCATAGTAATGGCAATCCCATCCCTTGTTGACATGGTGCGCAGTTGATTTCCATTTTCAGTTACTTGTATGCTTCCGTCAGAGAGTACTCCATCAATGTCAAATATAAAAGTATTGATGTTGGGTAAAAGTTCTTTAAAGTTTGCCATTAATAATATTGTCAGTTATTATTTTATAAATGTCTTGATAATCTTTTGAATCCGCTAACATTTCCAAGTGATTTTTTATGACTTTACTATCATTTCTTTTTGCCGGACCAGTTTGCATGGCAGCTGGAGAATTGTCTTGAATCTTTTTTGCAGTCTCAAGGATTAATGGTTTTAAGATGTTAAAATCAATGTTGCTTTCAGTTAATATCTCTTCAGCAATACTGTACATGTGATTGCTAAAATTACATGCAAAAACAGCGGACAAGTGAATTTTCTTTCGTTGCTCTGAATTAATTTGATATACACTTTTAGAAAGTGTTCTCCCTAATTCCATTAGCAATTTTTCTGTTGTTGGAGTGTTGGCTTCCACACAAAAAGGAACTGTAGTTATGTTAACAGAGACTTCTTTAGAAAAAGTTTGTAGGGGATAAAATATTCCATAATTATCAAACTTACCTAAAGCACCCATAGAAACACTTCCAGAAGTGTGTGCCACTATTTTATTTGTAAAGTGGAATTGATTCGCAACTTCTTCAATAAAATCATCTTTAATACAAATCAGGTAAACATCACTTTCATCAGTTAAAAACTTCAAATCATCTAGTGGTAGTGCATTTAATTCTGAAGCCAGTAAAAAAGCATTGTCCATTGATTTACTAAATACTTGATTAATAAAAAACCCACTATTAAATAATGCAGTTCCAATATGCCTAGCCACATTGCCTGAACCTATTAATGTTATTGTTTTTACAGCCTCCAATTAAACTTTTATTATCCTTTTATCTGTGTAAAAATAGTTATTTTTGTCCGCAATAATTTATGCTCAAATCCATTAAAAATATTCTGTTTTCTCAAAGATTGACTGCCCTTTTGTTAATTGTCTTTGCTTTTTCTATTGGTTACGCCACTTTTATTGAAAATGATTATGGGACACCTGCTTCAAAAGCATTAATTTTTAACACCAAGTGGTTTGAACTAATTTTGTTATTGCTCACCATTAATTTGGTAGGAAACATTTTTAAGTACAAACTCTTTAGATGGGCTAAAGCTTCAACGCTTATGTTTCATTTGGCTTTTATTGTTATTATAATTGGTGCTGGAATTACGCGCT
>JBFIEB010000304.1:0-3346 GCA_041603555.1 Vicingaceae bacterium | reverse complement strand
TCTAAAGTTACCTTTAATATTGCAAATGTATAGTGAAATTTTGAGAAAAGTGTAATAATTAATCAAAAAGTGATTAAAATATCTTTTGAATTACGACTCAATCTTGTATTCCGCATCGCACATTTTGTTAGAATATTTATCTTTTAATGCAAAATTAAAGCCCGCATGAACACTATAAGCGCCAGCTTCGCCATTTTTGTTAATAGCTAAAAAACCAACTTGTAACCCTTCTAAATTTTTATGTTTTTTGATAATACGTTCAACAGCTTCTTTGCAAGCTTCATTTGGTGATTTTCCTTGTCGCATTAATTCTACTATGGTAGCACTCCCAGCAATTCTGATTACTGCTTCTCCCACTCCTGTTGCACAAGCACCACCGACTTCGTTATCTACAAATAATCCTGCCCCAATAATAGGGGAATCTCCAACTCTACCATGTAATTTATAAGCCCAACCACTTGTAGTACAAGCCCCAGAAATATTTCCAGACTTATCTATTGCAAGCATTCCAATAGTGTCGTGATTTTCCGAATTAATTTCAGGTTTCTTTTGTTCTTCACTTTTTTTCCATTTAAGCCACTCTTCTTTGGATTCAGTTGTTAGTAAATCTCTTTTTTCAAAGCCTAGTTCTAATGCAAAATCTTGAGCTCCTTTTCCAACAATCATTACGTGAGGTGTTTTTTCCATTACTTTTCTAGCAACAGAAATAGGATTTTCTATATCTTGTAAAAAAGCAACTGAACCACAATCATTTTCATGATTCATAATACAGGCATCCAGTGTTACTTTCCCTTCTCTATCTGGTAATCCTCCCAAACCAACACTTCTATTAGAAGGGTCAGATTCAGTTACTCGAACACCTACTTCTACTGCATCAAGCGCATTGCCTCCATTTTCAAGTATCTTCCAAGCGGCCATATTAGCAGCCATGCCATGATTCCATGTAGAAATGACTATAGGCTTATTTGCAGGCTTATTTGCTATAGCAGGAATTTTGGTGTCTTGAGTTTTTACTTCTTTGTTAGTTGATGTACACTTAGTAAGCAAAATTCCTCCAACACCAAGAGCACTTGTTTTTAAAAATTTCCTCCGTGACATGATTTAATTTTTGCGAGGTTTCCAGTTTTGTTTTTTACTAAAATTCTTTTTTCCTCCTCCTCTAAAAGGTTTCTTATATGATGTGTCATATTTCGGACCTTCTTCAAACCCTGCTGGTAAGGCTAGTTTTTTAACATCCTTTCCTATTAACTTTTCAATTTTAGAAAAATTGTGGCAATCATCGGCATTAATAAAAGTAAGAGCAACACCAGTATCATCTCCCCTTGCTGTTCGACCTATTCGGTGAACATAATCTTCAGCATCGGATGGGATATCATAGTTAATCACTAAATTAATTCCCTTAATGTCAATGCCCCTAGAAAGTACATCTGTAGCAACTAGTAACTTTATTTTTTTATTTTTAAAGTCCAATAAAACTGCTTCACGTTCTTGTTGATTTAAATCTGAATGAATTCCTTTTGCTGCTAGTCCTGCTTGATTTAATGCTCTGGTAATTTCTTTTACAGTAGATTTTCTTGAAGAAAATACCAAAATATAATCATGATCCTTGCCTTTTAAAATGTCACTTATTAATGCAATTTTTTGATGGTTGTGCACCAAATAAGCGGCTTGTAAAATGCCTTCGTTTGGTTTAGAAATGGCGATATTTATTGTAATCGGATCTTTTAATAATTTTGAAGAAAGTTGCCTTATTTTAGGAGGCATGGTTGCCGAAAACATTAGGTTTTGTCTTTCTTTAGGTAGTTGTTCTGCTATTCTTGCAATATCTTCATTAAAACCCATGTCTAACATTCTATCTGCTTCATCTAAAATAAAATGCTTGACTCCAGAAGTATTAAAGTAACCCATATTAAGATGCGACATAAATCTACCAGGGGTGCAAATAACAATATCAGCTCCTGTAATTAGTGCTTTCTTTTCAGAATCAAAACTTTTACCATCACCACCTCCATAAATAGCAATTGAAGTAGCATTGGTAAAGTAGCTCAATCCTTCAACTTGTTGATCAATTTGGATAGCCAATTCTCTGGTTGGAACAATAATAATGGTGCTTACTTTCTCAGAACTCCCTCTTTTACAAATTGAATTTAAAATGGGAAGGACAAAAGCCGCAGTTTTGCCTGTTCCGGTTTGAGCACATGCAATAACATCTTTGTTTTGCATTATTCCTGGTATGGCCTGTTCTTGTATGGGAGTTGGGGTTTCAAAACCCATGGCATCAAGTGCTTCTACCACCTGGTCTTCAAATCCAAATTCGCTAAATTTCATAGTTTCCAAAGATAACAAAGAAATTGATGATACTACTTTTTAATTAGCTGAAGCAATTGTTGTGCATGGTTATAAGAAATTTGAACTGCTTTTTCTTTAGCACCATCATAATAGTCATGAATATCATTTGAGAAAACTTCTCCAATATATTCCATTTTGCAATACTTGGCTAAGCCTTGAAACGGGAAAATTATTTTTTCAATAACTTCATCAGGATAATCTATTTCTGGACTCCCCATAGTAAAAGAAACAATAACTCTTTTCCCTTCCAATTGATAACTGTCTTTGCCAAAAGCAAAACCATATTGAAAAACTTGGTCTATCCATTCTTTTAAAATGGCTGGGGTGCTGTACCAAAATAATGGGTATTGAAAAACAATAGTATCAGCTTGTAATAAGGCTTCCTGCTCAGTTTTGATATCTATTTTAAAACTTGGATATAAACTATCAAGATGTCTCACAGTTGTATTAGCATGCTCGGCTATAAAATTACTAATGGTAATATTTCCAATAGATTCTTCAATCTTTGGGTGAGCTAATATCATTAATGTGTTACCCATTTACCAATCTTCTTTCTTTACGGCTTCTAAAAGAAATAACTCATCAAAAAAATAATTGTAAATAGGCTGAGGTTTTTTAGGAAAAAATGTTCTGTATTCGGTACCATCTTTGTTAACGAAGTGATCTTCAAATTTTTGTTTTTCACCTTTTTTAAAGAAGTCTCCTTTGCCTACTAGGTAAATATTTTTTAGCATTACCCTATATTTTCCCTCTTTTAATCCAATATGCACAGTTGCCATGTAATCATTTTTAATCACTATAGGCGGAATTGCTGCTATACCTGTTTTAACGGGGTCAATTGCTTGGGGTCTCAAAGTCGCAATTATTTTACCATCTTCAACTCTAAATAATTTAAACAAGCCCGAACTTTTAAAATGAGAAATTATGTCTTCTTTACTCTTTTTAGTTTCATATACCTTTACCCAAGTCATGATGCCTCCTTCATTCCAAACGAAAT
>JBFIEB010000303.1:0-3347 GCA_041603555.1 Vicingaceae bacterium | reverse complement strand
ATAGCCGGAGCAACGGTGATAGAATCTCCAGTATGAATTCCCATAGGGTCAAAATTTTCAATAGAACAAATGATAACGACATTATCGTTATTGTCTCTTAACAATTCCAACTCATACTCCTTCCAGCCGATAACAGCCTTATCTATCATAACCTCATGAATAGGTGAAGCTTTTAAACCTCTGTGTAAAGCCTCTTCATATTCTTTTGGATCATAAATTACAGCACCACCTGTGCCTCCTAAAGTAAATGATGGTCGAATAACCAACGGAAAACCAATTTTTTGTGCAATTTCTTTCCCTTCTAAATATGATTTAGCCGTTTCAGAAGGTGCCATTGATACTCCTATCTCCTCCATTTTTTGGCGAAACAATTCCCTATCTTCTGTAATTTCAATTGCATTGGTATCAACACCTATCATTCTCACACCATAATCATCCCATATTCCCATTTTCTCACACTCAATGGATAGATTTAATGCTGTTTGCCCTCCCATAGATGGAAGTACCGCATCAATATCAGGATGCTCTGCTAAAATTTGAAGAATTGAGCTGCTTTCTAATGGCAATAAGTAAACATTGTCAGCAGTTACTTTATCGGTCATTATGGTAGCAGGATTAGAGTTAATCAAAGAAACTGTAATTCCTTCTTCCCTTAACGAACGTGATGCTTGAGAGCCTGAGTAATCAAATTCGCAAGCTTGTCCAATAATAATTGGTCCACTTCCTATAATTAAAACATGTTTAATACTGCTATCTTTTGGCATAAAATAATTTATTTTTATCTCTTATAAAATCTGTACGAAAGTAACTCAAATCGATTAATTTTTTAGAGTAACTTTTCAACAGTATTTAAAATTTTGTTCAAAAAAAAGGGATGCAATTTGCATCCCTTTCTATATTATTTATAAATCTATCATTATCTTTTATGCTGTGGCTCGTCAGAAACAGTTAATTTCTTTCTACCTTTCGCTCTTCTTCTAGCTATAACTTTTCTACCGTTTACAGTTTCCATTCTACTTCTAAAACCGTGCTTGTTCTTTCTTTTTCTCTTTGATGGTTGAAATGTACGTTTCATTGCTTTGTATTTTATCCTTCAATTCGGTTTGCAAAAATAGACTTTTTTCATTTACACACAAACAATATTGAAAAAAATTAAACTTATTTAAAAAGAGTTAAATCTCAATGTTTTAAAGAATTGAACGTTAAAAAGTTGATATTGTTTATTAAAAAAGTGCATACCCTATTAATATCTTAGCAAAATGAACTTATCAGGTAAGGTTGTATGGATTACAGGAGCATCCTCAGGTATCGGTGAAGCAATTACTTATGCGTTAGCAAAAGAAGGGTGTAAACTGGTGATTTCGTCAAGAAGACTAGAGGAGCTAAATAGAGTGAGTGACAATACTAAATTAACTGATGAGGCTATTTTGGTATTGCCAATAGATTTAGAACAGCATCAGCATGTAGACGAATGGCTTAAAACTGTAATGGATAAATTTAACCGAATTGACGTTTTAATTAATAATGGAGGAATAAGTCAAAAAAGTTATGCGCTTGATACAACCACTACCGTTGAGCGAAAAATAATGGACATTAATTATTTTGGAAATGTGGCACTATCTAAAGCTGTTGCCCCAATAATGCAGCAACAAAAATTAGGTAAAATTGTTGTTATCTCTAGTATTATAGGAAAATTTGGATTACCTAATCTAAGTACGTACTCTGCAACAAAACATGCATTATATGGCTTTTATGATTCGTTTAGATTAGAACTAAGAGAAGATAAGATTAATGTTTTAATTGTTTCTCCAGGTTTTATTAATACTAACGTTGCCATAAACGCTATTAAAGGTGATGGAAGTTTAATGAATAAAAATAGTGAAGCCATGGAAAAAGGAATGAAACCTGATGTTTTTGCTAGAAAATTTATAAGCACCTTAAAGTCAAACAGGAATCACCAATACATCGGCAAGAAAGAGATATTAGCCGTTCCTTTTAAAATGTTTTTCCCAAATACCTTTTACAATTTAGTGTATAAAATGAGTAAGAAAAATAAGTGATGATTGGTAATAATTTCAGAAGCTACTTTATAATTGGTCTCATCTTTATTATCTTGTTTTCATGTAAAACCAACAAACGCATTGTGGATAATAAAATTCAATTACCCGAAGTCATTAAAGTGACTACCATAGAGCCTTCTAACGAAACCATTGCTAACTTTTTATCTGAATACTTAAAACTTAAATATAAAAATAGATCGTTTGAAAAATACATGTATGTATCGGTAAAACACCAACGCTTATATTTAATAAAAAATGATTCTACTATTAGGAAATATCCAATTTCTACTGCTAAAAATGGTATTGGTAGCCATAAGGATAGTTATAAAACACCACCTGGTTTACATACTGTTAAAAAAAAAATTGGTAAAAATGTTCCTTTGGGAGGGATAATGGAATCAAGAGTTTATGACGGAAAAATTGCCAAAATATTAACCGAAAAAAAGAATGCAAAAAAGGATTACGTCACAACCCGAATTATGTGGTTACAAGGAGAAGAACCTGGAATTAACAGGGGAAGAAATATTGATTCTTACAACAGGTATATATATATTCATGGCACCCCAGAAGAGGGTTATGTTGGAGAACCAGCATCTCACGGGTGTATAAGAATGAAGAATACAGACGTTATAGAGTTATTTGATTTTGTTGATGAAGGAACTCCAATTCTTATCCTTAAATATTAAACTGAATTTTCAGTAAAATATCTTAATTTTAAAATCTTAGATTTAGTATATGGATTTAATGGGAATTATTCTCTTAATTATTGGTATTGCAGTTGGTTTTACTCTGGGATGGTTGCTTAAAAAAAGTCAATCTGGGGAAGTTATTAAATTAAATGAGCGATTAAATAATGCTATCAATCACCACGAAAATCAAAAAAGTGAAATCGAAAAATTAGCCTCAGAAAATATAGCCCTTGTTGCTAATAATTCTGAATTACAATCTGAAAAGAAAAATATAGAAGAAAAATTGATGGCTCACAAAGAAGAAGTTGAACAATTACAAAAAAAGTTTACTACTGAGTTTGAAAATATAGCCAATAAATTATTGAAACAAAACACAACAGATTTTGCCGAAGCGAATCAAAAACGATTAACTGAAATTTTAAGCCCATTAAGAGAAAACATTAAAATTTTTGAGCAAAAGGTCGAAGATAAATACGTTAAAGAAGTTAAAGAACGTTCTGCTTTGATGACTGAAATTAAAACTTTGTCGGAACTCAACCAACAAATGCGACAAGATGCCCAAAGCTTGACCAAAGCATTAAAAGGAGATTCAAAAACT
>JBFIEB010000302.1:0-3358 GCA_041603555.1 Vicingaceae bacterium | reverse complement strand
TTGCTGGCGGAAAAGGCGAAAGAATGGGTGGCACAACTCCCAAACAATTTCTCGAATTAGCAGGCAAACCTATTTTATTGCATACGATGGAAAAGTTTAAAACCACTTTTCCATCTATAGAAATTATATTGGCTCTTCCCGAAAATCAATTTGACTTTTGGGAAGAGCTTTTTTATGAATATGAAATTCCAAAAATCCCTCATCAACTTGTAAAAGGTGGAGAGACTCGATTTCAATCGGTTCAAAATGCGCTAGAATTTGTTAAAGAAAGTAGCATTGTTGCTGTTCATGATGGGGTTCGCCCTTTAGTGAGTGAACAGACCATTAGAAGCTGTTTTGAGGTTGCTGAAGAAAAAGGAAATGCAGTTCCTGTTGTTGATATCGAGGAATCATTGAGAAATGTTTCTAAGCAGGAAAATACCAATAAGTCGGTATCCAGAAGCTGTTATAAAATTGTGCAAACACCACAATGTTTTAGCAGTGAATTGATTCTACAAGCTTATAAACAAGACGAAGAAAGATCCTTTACCGATGATGCTTCGGTAGTGGAAAAAATGGGTGAAACAATCAATTTAGTAGAAGGGAATAAAGAGAACATTAAAATTACCACAGAAGAAGATTTAATTATTGCTGAAGCTTTAATAAAGGTTTAATAGCGCTTTTCTTGGTCAAGGACAGATTATTTAAATCAATATTTTCAATCAAATTTAACCCAGGTGTTTTCCCTTTTTCTATACTGCCCAATTCCTCAAACTCCAAAAATTCAGCTCCGTTATAAGTTGCCCATTTTAACAAAGTTTGTAGTTCTATGGCAGGATTCTTTTTGGTAATTGTTTTTAATTCTTCCAAAATAGATAAACTCCAGTTTGAAGCTAAACTATCCGTTCCTATGGTACATTTTTCATTTGTAAATAAGCTATAATCAGGTTGTTTTGCTTCAATATACATATTTGCATTTGGACAAAAACACCAGTATATCTGATCAATATAGCGCCTTGCAAAAACAACATCTTCTTTTGAAGTGTATGTATTATGTACCAATAATACTTTTTTACCATTCATTAGTGCAGGCAAGTATGACGGAAGGGAGTTTTTCCCAGTCGGTTCCCAACTTTTTATCGCGTGACTAAATTTTGTTAGCTGTTCATACATTTTTCCAGATTTACTTTGAAACAATTCATTTTCACCTGAAGTTTCTTGATTATGAATTGTTATAAAATTATTGGATTCTTCATTTACCAATTCCACTAGCCTTTTTGACATAGAATATGGTGCATGAGGAGTAATAGTTACTCTTGTTGCACGAGGATAAATCGATTTAAGAGATTGTGCTTTTTTTACTATATGAATAGCTTGGTCTTCTTCTAACCCAAACACTTCTATGAAAGTATGGTACTTCAGGTGCTTCTTCGATTTTAGATGAAAGGAGGTATTTCCATTAGAAATATCTCCTACCGCAACTATCCCTCCGGCAATCATTTCTTGCTCTGCAAGTTGTATAGCAAACCATCTTTCCTGCTCAGTCACAGTATCTCGTATAACCATTAATTTCTCGACAAAACCATGCAATTGAGTTTTCTCTTCAATCTTTCCTTTTAAATAAGAAAGCTCTAGATGACAATGTGCATTTACAAATCCAGGACATATGATTCCTTTATGCCTTTCTATTTCTTGCCAATTAATGGTGTCAATAGCAGGGTCTAAAATAGTTTCAATTTCTCCTAAACTATTCACTACCACAACTCCGTTTTTTATTGGTGGCTTGTTACCAGGGAAGATATAATCTGCTGAAATACGTTTCATTCTTTCAAATTTATCATTTTCTTATCATTCTGAGCGATGTCAAGAATCTAATCGTAGTTTTGTGCGATAATGTCGGGGAAACAAAACATACGAGCTTTAACGAAGACCGAGTTAACCTCTTTTTTTGAAGAACAAGGAGAAAAAGCGTTTAGGGCTAAACAGGTGTATGAATGGTTATGGAAAAAGGGAGCAACATCATTTGAAGAAATGACTAATCTTTCTTTGGGTGTTCGAGAAATGTTAACAGAAAATTTTGTTTTTAATGCAGTCGAGGTTGCTGAAAAACAGGTAAGTTCAGATAAAACTATAAAAAATGCTTTTCGATTATATGATGGTAAAATAACAGAGGGTGTTTTGATTCCCACACTAAAAAGAATGACCGCTTGCATTTCCTCACAAGTTGGATGCAGCTTAAGTTGCGCCTTTTGTGCTACCGGCAAATTAGAACGATTAAGAAATATTGAAGCTGAAGAAATTTTTGATCAGGTGGTGTTAATTAAAAATCAAGCAGAAAAAGATTATCAACGTCCCCTAAGCAATATTGTTTATATGGGAATGGGAGAACCTTTGCTGAATTATAAAAATGTACTTCGTTCTATCGAAAGGATTACTTCTGAAGAGGGGTTAGGAATGTCGGCAAAGCGAATTACAGTATCTACAGCAGGTATTGCTAAAATGATAATGCAATTGGGAGATGATAATGTGAGATTTAATTTGGCCTTATCACTTCATGCAGCAACCGATGCCAAACGGAGCGAAATTATGCCCATCAATGAAACAAATTCTTTAGCGGCACTTTCTGAGGCCTTGGTTTATTTTCACGAAAAAACAGGGGCTCGAGTTACTTTTGAATACATTATTTTTAAAGATTTTAATGACACGTTAGAGGATGCAAAAGATTTAGCTGCTTTTTGTAAAGCAGTTCCCTGTAAAATAAACATTATTGAATACAATCCAATTGATGATGCCCAATTTGAAAAAGCGGAGGAAGAAAAAACAGATAAGTTTGCTGCTTTTTTAGAGAACACTTTTAACCTTATTGTTAATGTTCGCAGAAGTCGAGGTAAAGACATTGATGCTGCTTGTGGTCAACTTGCTAATAAAAATAAAGCTGCACATTAAGTTTCAAAACTTCCTAACAACGTTTTATTCCTTCTTTTAAAAAATCGTATTTTGGATGCTCAAAATTTCAGAAGATGTCAGACGATAATAAAAAGCTCTTTTTGCTCGATGCCTTTGCTTTAATTTATAGGGCTTATTTTGCCTTTGGTAAAAATCACCGATATAATTCTAAAGGTTTAAATACTTCGGCTATGTTGGGGTTTACCAACACATTAATTGAAGTGTTAGAAAAACAGAAACCATCACATATCGCTGTTGTTTTTGATGCTCCAGGGGACACTAATCGAGTTGATGATTTTGCAGATTATAAAGCCGGAAGAGAAGCAATGCCCGAAGACATTAGATCGGCTATTCCGTATATAAAACAGATTTTAGATGCCTTTAATATTCCTATCTATTTAAAAGAAGGTTATGAAGCGGATGATATTATTGG
>JBFIEB010000301.1:0-3359 GCA_041603555.1 Vicingaceae bacterium | reverse complement strand
TTTGTCCATTTTTACAAAAAAAACCATTTTAATATTATCTCCTGAAGATTGGGGGGAAAACCTATTATCAAAACATTTATATGCCAAAGAATTAAGTAAGAGTAACAAGGTTTATTTCATTCACACTGCTGCGCATCCCCTACAAAAAGAAAGTGTCAGCATTACAACATTAAATGAAAATCTAAACCTTGTACATTTGAAAAAAATCGCAAGAGGGGTAACTAAATTACCAAGCATTTTAGTTGACTTTCAAAGTCATTATATAATCAAAAAAGTATTAAGAAAACTTAATCTTGCGTCAATTGATATTGTTTGGAGTTTTGATCAATCGAAATTTCAAAATTTAAATCAATTTAACGCTTCACTTAGAATATTTCATCCCGTTGATTATATTGAAAAGGCCCTACCTTTTTTAAGCCGTATAGCAAACAGCGCTACACATGTAATTTCTGTTTCTCAAGCAATTTTAGATAAAATTGATTCAAAAACAAGGAAACATTTCATTAATCATGGATTGGATGAAATATTCTTAAATAAGAATGAATATATCTCCTCTCCCATGTTTATCAAAAATAATCAAGCTAATGTTGGTTACGTAGGAAACTTACAAATGAAATTAATTGATTGGGATAATCTTATTAAAACCGTTAAATTAAATTCAGATGTAAACTTTGTATTTATTGGTCCTGATCAACCTTCTAACATTGGTGGGTCTAAACCTTTTAATCAACTTGAAATTGTTAAATCTTTACCCAATACACATTTTACTGGTTCGCTATCTAAACGCGAACTCAAAAATACGTTATCCTTTTTTGACGCTTTTTTTATTTGTTACAATCATAAAAAATTTCCAATTCAAGTTTCGAACAGTCATAAAATTTTAGAATACCTTAGCTTCGGAAAAGTGATTGTATCCAATAAGATTTCAACCTATGATAAATCTCCATTTATTGAAATGGTAAATAACAATGAAGAATTGGGTAAAAAACTCAAGGAAGTATTAATTAATAGTAACAAATTTAATGCTATTGAAAAACAACAACAAAGAATCGCTTTTGCCATGAATAATACTTATGCAAAGCAAATTGAACGAATTGAAAACTTTTTAAAGCAATGAGAGTTTTATATATACCTGCTGACAATATTTCGGCTAATTTTTCACGGTCATATCATATAGCTAAAAACTTAAGTCTTCATTGTGATTTATTTAGGGTGATGTGGAAAGATAATCGAAGTGCTTTTTGGCAAGGGGAAGGTGAATCTACTTTTAACAGTTTAAATTGTTTTTTGAAATCTTTATTTCAAAAAACATCTGTGAAAAAATCTCATGATTTTGGCCATGAAGTTTATGCATCAGTTTTTATTTCTGCTTTTATTGGTAGAATTATTGGAAAATACACCTCGTTAAGATTAATGCGAAATTACAATTCTAGAACATTGAATAAGTTAATCAAATTAGTTAACCCTGACATTGTTTTTCATGCAGATGGTTATTTCTTTTTTCCAGCTTCAAACTCTTCTATACCTCATTTTTCGGATTTACAAGATGATATTAACTGGAACAACATACCTGAAAAAAAATTGATTGAAGCTCGTGAATATTATACAACTCAATTCAATTTATCAAAATTAAATTTTATTGTATCAGAAAGCGCAAAACAAAGTATCTGCAAATACATACAAAGCGATTTTATACCAATAAGTAATGGAGCAGATTTTTCAATTATTTCTTCTATTTCAGAAGAAAAGAAAAGAGAATTTAAAGAAAAATATAGCATCCCAAATACCAATAAGATTGTTTCCTACATTGGAGGGGAGCACAAATTTGACAAATCATTTACTAAAAAATTAATTCGTCAAGCTTATAAAGAAATGCCCAGATTAACTTTTGTTCTTGCAGGAAATTTACCAACCTTTGAAAGTCCGAACGTAATTTTTACGGGAATAATTTCTAATAATGAAGCTAATGTGCTCTATGCAATTTCTGATGTTGGATTAACATTAAAGAATACTAAAAACAATGATTTTATTTATAATTCTGTCCCTCTAAAATTTATACAATATGCTGCAGCTAAAAAACCAATTGTTTCATTTCCAATAAAATGGTCAGTCAATAGTAATTTCTCAAATATAACCCATATTGATAGTGAAAATATAAATGAATGGATTCAAAAAATCACTCTTATGCTTAATACCTTTAAATGGAATGACGAATTAACAGTAATATGGGAAAAATATGACTGGAAAAATATAGCAAATACAATTTATAATGAAATTGAATCTTCCTTATGAAAATAGATCTTCAGCATAATTTCAAAAGATTATTTATCATTTCTCTTGTTTGGCTTTTACTAGAGGGCATTTTCCGAAAATGGTTATTCTTAAATTTAGCTGGACCACTCTTTTATGTTAAATATCTATTATTTGGAATGACCTATGTTTTTTTTATAGTGAGTAAATATCCTATCATCAAAACCAAACACATTTATCAATATTTTATTTTATTTTTCATCGTAATTTGCTTTGTAGGTTTTTTTGTGAATCGTAATCACAATCCAATGATGGTAGGACTTATCGGATTAACTGTACATCTCATGTTTTTGCCTATAATACACATAAGCCAATTTCTGTTCAGAAACTTAAAAAAAATTTATACGCTATCTAAAGTATTAACTTATTTAGCTTTTCCTATATGTATATTAGGGATGATACAATTCTATTTGCCCACAGATCACATATTAAATGGATTTGTTAACGAAGAGCAACTAATTTCTAAAGTAGCTAATTTTACTAGAATTTCTTCTATATTTTCATTTGTTAAAATTTTTAATGCATATCTACTGTTTTCAATTGCCTTGTTAATTGGAGTTATTTTAAATAAGCTGCTAAAAGGAAAATCTATAATTATTGAGTCCACTGCAATGATGTTATTAATTATTAATATGCTTATGACTGGATCGAGATTGTCAATCGGTTTAATGCTATTCAACTTTTTAATTATAGGGATTTATGTTTTTCTGGGTTTTGCTAATTTACGAAAGACTATTGTTGTGATATTTGTTTTAGCGTTAACTTCTTTAATAACAATGTATTTAACTACTGACCTATTCAATGACCCGGTTGATGCGACAATAGCAAGATTTGAAAAAGCAGAATCGAGACATCGAACAGAGAGTACTGGGTATACAGATATTCAATTAAGGCTTGAAGACCGTTTAGACATATTTAAGTTTAGTGAACAATCTGGATGGTTCGGTTACGGAATTGGCATGGCTTACCAAGGCTCTGTAGGGTTTATTCGGACTGGTATACCTTTTTATTTTGAAGAAGAAGGTGAAAGGATTGTTTTGGAATTAGGA
>JBFIEB010000300.1:0-3384 GCA_041603555.1 Vicingaceae bacterium | reverse complement strand
ATTTTGACGATTTAAGAAAAGACCCCAATAAAGTGTTCAGTAATCTTAGGCTAAACATTCCCAACAAAAAAAGTTTAAAAAATTGTCCATCATAGTTATCTGGAAACATAAAATCTAATTTCATAGATAATATGATAAAAGAAGTTAAAGGGATGAAAATGGCTAAAATATATATGGCTAATGCTTGAAGCTTGCCATTATTTATTTTTTTATTTGATCCAAAATAAATAATACCCATATCACATCCAAGGGTAAATATCATTACCATTATCTCGATATTGGCATAAAAGACTGCGTAAACTCCTTTTCCTTCTACTCCTAATAATCGTGTGAGAAAAATTCCGGCAACTATGCTAATAATGATAGAGGGGACTTGAGTTGAAAAAGTGCGTAAAATGTTTCCAGTTAAACCTCTCATTAAAAATTATCGCTTAAGTTTATATTTTATCTTAAACCATAATTTTCTTAAAGAACTCTTTTTTATTTTTTCAGCTTGCTGCCAATTTAGATCTCTGTATATATTGTATTCATATGATTGGTCATCTAAATTCGTAACCTCTAAAGACACTCCTTTGAAATGGAAAATATAGGAGTTTAATACAATCCCTATTGGTTTAGATACCCTTTGACATAATTCATGCTCATTACCAACATTATGATTCTCAGGATGAAACAATTCTGTGTCACTATACTCATATTCAATTATATCTCTATTCACAGAAAAGAAAAAACCATTAATATAATCTACTTCTTTAGATTTTTCTGGTAAAGTATTTTGTATTACAAAATCCTGAATTTCCTCTGTTTTTGAATAATCATATTCATCAAAAGGAGGATTATAATAATTTCGAATATTTTGTTCCGGTTGATGTCCAACACCAATTTTTGTACTTAAAGGAGATACTATTATATATTTTTCATTCTGCTCCAAGATGGCTTCAAGGGCATTTTTAGGTACAATAATATCACTATTTGAAAACATTAAGTGCTTATAATTTTGCTTTTTAAATTTTTGGTAAGCTAAATTCCAACTATGGGTTAAACCCATAGCATAATCCTTAGTTATTATAGGAATATCATTGCTTTTACACCAATCAACTGTTCCATCATTAGATGCATCATCATAAACCACTACATCTATAAAATCTGGTTTATTTTTTAAGATACTTCTAATTCCCTTAATGTTATATTGTAACTGATTTGCTGTAGTAAATGCTAATAAAGCTCTATTTTCATTATTCTGATGTGATTTGTTAACAATAAATGCTCCTGATTCAAAACTAAAATACTCAATTGAAATATCTTCAAATTCTTCTTCCCATCTTCTAGTGATTTCTTTTTCTTCTTCCCTAACCCCATCATCCAAAACCAAAATGGAGTTATCACTCATCTTATCGTATAATAGTGGAATAACAGGGTATCGAGATAAATCTTGTATGTAATTTGGAGGTCCATCCACTACAACCATGTCAATAACGGACTTACCTCTTAATGCGTCAATATCATACCAAATCCACTGCTTTTTATTTATTTCATAATTTTTTAAAGGTGCGTGAACGATATCTACATAATCTTGCAATCCATGCTTAGCAATAAGTTTTTTGCTTTTTTCTAAATAATAAAAATCATGCTCTAAAGAAATCACTTTCCCTTTACCCAATTTTTTAAAACAATAACCAATAATAATTGAAGAAACTCCACTCGAAGCTTCAACCATAAATTGAGGTTTTTTTAACAAAATAATTTCCGCAATTTTTTTCAAAAAATCTGGATGAGCGGCCCAACCCCCGGTCTCTGGTAATGGAATTTTAATATCTAAATAGGGGTATAATGAAGTAAGAATTTCTAATTGTTTGTACTTAGAATCAACTTCTTTATCAATTTCTATTTTAGATTTTTTAGTTTGTAATATGGCGGTTATGTACAAACCAAAACTGACAATTAAGTAAAGGATAAAATAGGACAAACTACCCAGATATTGCTCCCCAAATACGACAATTACTGCAAAAAGAATAGCAAAAACACCTAAGGCTATTACAATATTTTTTTTTCCTATACCCACACTGCTAATTATAATTATAATTTTAAATTAGAACAAAAATAACTTAAAACAAGATAAACATAAGAATAAAATTGCATCCACAGCTATTTCTATTGTTTAGAAAACATTACCTTTATAAAAAACAGTGTTAAAAATGATTTGAAGAGAGAAAAATTGAAGAGTATATTACTTAATACCGTTAGGCTTTTTTGGAAAATTAGATTTTTAGAAGCCATCCTCGTTAAACTCACTACGAATAAAATTTATGGAGCTGCAGTAACTAAACTTCCTCCTAATCATTATCAATACAAGAAAGGTAGTCTAAGAAAATTTCAAATAAAAGGAATTAATTATGAATTAGATATTTCTGATATCATGGGGTGGTACGTTTACTTTGGCTTTAAAGATAAAGCACGAATTAAACTTTATAGTCTTGTTAAAAAAAATGATGTCATTTTTGACGTTGGAGCAAACATTGGTGAGACTACTTTAAATTTTGCAAAAAAAACGGGCGAAAATGGTAAAATTCATTCATTTGAACCAGATCCTATTAATTATATTTCTGTAGAAAAAAACATACGAATTAATGATTTTAATAATATTTTATTAAATCCATTCGGACTAGGAAATGAAGAGGGTAAATTTAAGATTTATACGGTCGATGAAAATAATAGAGGAATGAATAGGATTGTTAATAGTACTGATAACATATCAAACCATAGGGAAATTACTATTACTAGAATTGACGATTACGTTAAAAATAATAATATAAAAACCATTAATCTAATTAAAATAGATGTAGAAGGTTTTGAATTTAATGTGCTTAAAGGTGCTTTAGAAGTATTAAACAAATTTCATCCAATATTATTTATTGAATTAGATAATCAAAACCTTAAAGACCAAGGAAGTAGTGCTAATGAACTAATTACATATTTAGTGGAAAATGAATATGAAATAAATCATGCTGAAACTAATGAAAAAATTACTCCTGAATTAAACTTTTCTAACTGCCATTTTGATATAGTTGCAAAAAGAAAACTTAAAGTTAGTGACTAAATTCTAATGTTTAACTTACAAAATAAATCCATTCTATTAATTTCAAATGAACTTTGGGGGGATATATGGTATTCTAAACATAATTGGGCATATGAATTATCAAAAAAGAATACTGTTTTTTTTATTAACCCACCCAAAAGGTGGACGTTTAAAGATTTGTTTACAAACAAGTTAGAGGTTGAAAAATATACTGAATCGTTACAAATTATAAATTATAACAACCGATTACCTTTTACTCGATTTGAAATGATTTTTCTTCTTAATGAATTTATTATTACAAAATCTAT
>JBFIEB010000299.1:0-3417 GCA_041603555.1 Vicingaceae bacterium | reverse complement strand
TGCCAGGTAAAACTTATTTTGTTATAGCAAATTATGAGGGTAACGAAGTATTTTCTTACATACCAACAACTTTTCCGTCTAGTTCATACAACCCTTTAATAACACCTGTAACAATTTGTGTAAGTGCTGTTTTTAGCAGAAATACAAATTCAACTACTGGATTTCCAAGTAATCTAACAACACTTCCTGATAACTGCTGGAGTAATCAATACTTTCATGTTAACTTTTTAGTGGAATAAATTATTTCGAATTGATGATGTGTGTAATTGGTGTTAGGATATGAAGTAGTTACCAACAACTTCTTTTTATTTCTAATTAGGCATAGGAAAGGCCAACATTTCTCCCATACCTATAGTAAATAACCAATTGCCATAAATGGCATGTTCCATAGAGGTAAATAATACTGATTTGGTTCGGTAATAGGTTGTTGTAAAAATCATTCCTCCAATAAAAGCAACCAATAACACCAGTACATTATCAAAAAGTAAATGGGCTAATGGAAAAACTAAAATATTTGTCCAAATTAAATAATAAGGCTTACTAAAAATAGTTTGGTAACGCTCAAAGAAAAAACTTCGATAGATTAATTCTTGCGGTAGGGCTGAAAGAAATGTATATATTAATAAAACTCCAAACCAAAGCGTTGGTTTTTTCTTTATCACAATAAATAAATTCTCAGGATGCACATAGTATAAAAAGAGGGTGCTGGATAAAGCAATGACGATGAAAGTGATTAGTAATCTTTTCCAATTGCCCTTAAAGTCGATTTGAGTTAGCTTTTTCTTTGATAGTAGTTTTATTTTAACCATTACCCAAACACAATATGTAATTCCTGTTAAGGCTATACCTAGTTTTAAAAAAGGAGAGAAATCCAATACCAAACTAACAGGAAGGATTATAAACACTACAATTAGTTCAATAAACTTATAGGAGGGTTGATTAATCAAAAGCAAATAATATGTTGAATTTGATGTAAATTTATCCTTTAAAGTTTAAAATCTATACTTAATACGGTTAAGAAACAGTATAAATTTCAAACCAACACCCCTTTTTATTATATTTACAACCCTTTCAAAAACTCGGAATGGCAGAAGCAATGGCGAAAAAAGTAAAGGAGCAAAAAATAGTATCTAAAGATATTGCTTTAGAGGCATTTACATTGATGTGCAATGCTAAAGCATTAACCGAACTTTATGAAGTAAATGCTACCGTATGTTCTAAGTATGTACATGCCACCTCAAGAGGACATGAAGCGATACAAATAGCTTGTGGCTTACAGTTGTTGCCTCAAGATTTTGTTTTTCCCTATTACCGTGATGATAGTATTTTGTTGAGTATTGGAATGTCCCCATTTGATTTAATGCTACAAGTTTTAGCAAAACGTAACGATCCCTTTTCAGGAGGAAGAACTTATTATTCCCATCCTAGTTTAAATGATGAAGACAAACCAAAAATCCCACATCAGAGTTCAGCAACTGGCATGCAGGCAATTCCTGCAACAGGCGTTGCTATGGGAATGCAGTATCGAGAAAAACTAGGGTTAGCTGAAGATTACAAAGGGAAAAACCCAGTTGTTGTTTGTAGTTTGGGGGATGCTTCATGTACAGAAGGTGAAGTTTCTGAAGCATTTCAAATGGCAGTATTAAAACAAATGCCAATTATTTATTTAGTGCAGGATAACGAATGGGATATTTCAGCAAGTGCTGAAGAAACAAGAGCTCAGGACATTACCCATTATGCCAAAGGATTTAAAGGAATGGGTGTTAGAACTATAGACGGAACTAATTTTTCTGAATCTTATAACACCATTAATGAAGTTTTTGCTATTGTTCGAAAAGAGCGAAGACCATTTATTATACATGCTAAAGTCCCTTTACTGAATCATCATACTTCAGGTGTAAGAATGGAATGGTATCGAGATGATTTAGAAGAGCATCAAAAGAGAGACCCATTTCCTAAATTAGTTAAGGACTTATTAGACTTGGGAGTGAGTGAAAAGGTCTTGCAAAAGATAGAAGATACGGCAAAAAAATTAGTCCAAAAAGATTATGATTTAGCATTAGCAGAAGAAGACCCCAGACCAGAAGATTTAACAACCTATCATTTTGCACCAACTCCAATAACGGAAGAAAAAGGAGTTAGATCACCTGATGGAAAAGAAAAAACCGTAATGGTAGATTCTGCCTTGTTTGCCATAAGGGAATTAATGGCTAAACACCCTGAATGCTTATTGTACGGTCAGGACGTTGGAGCACGTATTGGTGGAGTTTTTAGAGAGGCGGCTACATTAGCACAGCAATTTGGAGATGAAAGAGTTTTTAATACACCGATACAAGAAGCATTTATAGTAGGAAGCACAGTTGGTATGTCAGCTGTCGGGTTGAAGCCTATTGTTGAAGTTCAGTTTGCTGATTACATTTGGCCAGGTTTAAATCAATTATTTACAGAAGTAAGCCGCTCTTATTATTTATCTAATGGTAAATGGCCAATTAGCATGATATTAAGAGTTCCGATTGGAGCGTATGGTTCAGGAGGTCCTTACCATTCCTCAAGCGTAGAGTCTGTAGTAACACAAATACGAGGCGTTAAAGTAGCCTATCCTTCAACTGGAGCAGATTTAAAAGGCTTGATGAAAGCCGCCTATTATGACCCAAATCCAGTAGTAATTTTTGAGCATAAAGGATTGTATTGGAGTAAAATTGCTGGGACAGAAGATGCAAAAACGACTGAACCAGATGAAGATTATGTTGTTCCTTTTGGAAAAGCCAGAACTGTTCTTGAAGCGTATACTGATAAAATAGAAAATGGAGATAGCGCTGTTATCATAACTTATGGAAGAGGAGTTTATTGGAGCTTAGAGGCTGCAAAACAATTTGAAGGACAGCTTGAAATCATTGATTTAAGAACATTGAATCCGATAGATGAGGATGCTATGTATATCGCTACCAAAAAACACAACAAAGTAATGCTAGTGACTGAAGAATCTATTGAAAATTCTTTTACACTTGGATTAGCTGCTCGAATTCAAAAGAACTGCTTTGAAGAGTTAGATGCTCCAATAGAAATTGTTGGATCTATAGATACACCAGCAATTCCTCTAAATTCTATTTTAGAAGAAACTTTATTGCCTAATGGAGATAAGGTGGCTGAAGCATTGAGAAAACTTTTGGATTACTAAATTAATACTTGAATTTCTTTTTAGTTTTTCTGCACTTAAAATGTGGATTGGAAGTTTAGAACAAACAGGTGAATGGTATATGTATTATTGGGATGAGGATATGATATTGTAAAATTTAGTAAATTTGACAATATGTTAAAACATTGCTTATTTATATTGGCTTTATTTATTTCAATTTTGGGATTCTCTCAAGAGGAAGATTCTTATGTTTTTGGCGATAAGACAACAAGTTCTTCCAG
>JBFIEB010000298.1:0-3426 GCA_041603555.1 Vicingaceae bacterium | reverse complement strand
GACGATTTTCAAAATATTTGACTACTTGATGATAATGGTTTAAGTAAAATTTTTTAAAATTCTCTTCATTTCCAATTGGTCTTCCATCGCCATAAATATAATCCCTTATTGCTGTAGTATTATCATAAAAATGATTCAAACAACTCCTATACCAGTCATCCACATCTCTATAGGTTAAAATAAATTTGCTTTCAGGAAAAGCTTCATCCATTTCCTTAAATAATAAAAACCAAGGATCATCTTCAAAAGCATTATAATGCTTAGCTATTTCAATAAACGCATCAATATCTTCTGCAATCAACTCTTTTGCTTTTTCATTTTGCTGACCACAAACCCTATATCCAATTTTGTGTAAAGCAGCTGCAAGAGTGGATGTCCCTGTTTTATGAAAACCTAATCCGAAAACTTTTTGATCCATATGTAAAACTAATATTAATTGCATCAATAAAATAGCTTAGAAAGTTATATTTGTAACTCATTAACACATATAATTTGATAGTAATTGTTGATTATAATGCTGGAAATATTAAGTCTATTCAGAACATGTTAAAACGAATAGGTATTAAATCTATTATCGCAACTAATTCTGAACAAATTGCGAATGCGGAGAAATTAATACTTCCTGGTGTTGGACATTTTGATTACGGAATGAAAAACCTTAAAATGATGGGGTTAATTGACATGTTAAATCAAAAAGTATTAGTTGAAAAAATTCCGTTACTTGGTATTTGTCTTGGTGCACAAATGATAGGAAATAAAAGTGAAGAAGGATTAGAATCAGGGTTAGGATGGATTGATATGGATATTATTAGATTTAAGAAAGAGATGATGTTCGATGGTTTTAAAATACCACATATGAGCTGGAATGAAATTACAATTCAAAAATCATCAAAATTATTGGAAGGGTTATCCAATGAATCTCGCTTTTATTTTGTTCATTCCTACCATATGCAAACAAAAAATTCAGAGGACATCCTTACAAATAGTTTTTATGGTTATGATTTTACCTCTTCTGTTGAGAAAGGAAACATATATGGAGTTCAGTTTCATCCTGAAAAAAGCCATAAATACGGTATGAAAGTATTAGAAAATTTTTCCAAAATTTAAAAATTGAAAAGAGTTAGAATTATACCGGTATTAACGCTAGACAACGAAAAACTCGTTAAAACTATCAAATTCAACCATCCAAATTATATTGGTGACCCCATAAATGCAGTAAAAATATTTAATGAAAAAGAAGTGGATGAGCTAGTACTCTTGGATATCACAGCCACTAAGAACAAAAGAGAACCAAACTATTTTAAAATAGAAGAAATTGCAAGTGAAGCCTTTATGCCATTTGCTTATGGAGGAGGCATTCACAACTTAAATCAAATTGAAAAACTTTTTAAATTAGGAATCGAAAAAGTTATACTTAATAGCGCTCTTGATAAAAATTTAGATTTAATTACCTCTGCTAGTAATGTTTTTGGTTCTCAGAGTATTGTTGTATCTGTTGATGTAAAATTGAATATTTTCAATAAATATAGTGCTTATACAAACTATGGCTCCAAAAAGGTAAAAGAAAATCTGAACTCCTATTTAGCAAAAATAGAACGAGCAGGTGCTGGTGAATTATTTATTAATTCGATTAATCGTGATGGCACTTACTTAGGCTATGACTATCAATTAATAAGTAGTTTAACTAGCCAAATATCAATCCCCATTGTTGTTTGTGGGGGTGCTTCTAAAGCTCAAGACTTTTTAAAAGCTATACAATCAGGCGCATCTGCAGCTGCGGCTGGTAGTTTATTTATTTATACTGGTAAAACAAAAGGAATACTCATCAACTATCCAAGTCAAGAAACATTATTGAAAGAGGTTTATGAAAAGTTATAAATAAGTTGTACCAACTATTTTTATTGTATAATCGTATTTAAAACACTTAATTTTACTGCTAAAGTTATGAGTTCAATTCAATATCAACAATGTACAAAAACGGTGATGGATAACATTGCTGATACAAACATTACGTTTGATGAAAATGGAATTTGTAATTATTTCTTCGAATATTTTGAAAAAGAAAAAAAGCATGTCAAAAAAGATCAAGATGCTGAAAATTTTTACGATCAAAAAATAAAGGAAATAAAGATCTCAGGTAAAGGGAAGGAATATGATTGTATACTTGGATTAAGTGGGGGTGTTGATAGTTCTTACTTGGCTTATTTAGCAAAGCAAGAAGGGCTACGCCCTTTGATTGTTCACTTCGATAATGGTTGGAATTCTGAATTAGCTGTTAAAAATATTGAAAACATAGTTTCAATATTAGGGTTTGACCTTTTCACTTATGTTATTAACTGGGAAGAATTTAAAGATTTACAGCGTTCGTATTTGAAGGCTTCAGTGATTGATATTGAAGCCATAACAGATCATGCTATTGTTGCTACATTATATAAATTAGCTGCCAAACATAAAATCAACTACTCCTTAAGTGGCTTTAATATTGTTACAGAAGGGATATTACCCAAAACTTGGGTCTTTAATAAATTAGATGCAGTTAATATCAAATCTATTCATAAAAAGTATGGCTCAGTTCCTTTAAAAACTTTCCCATTTTTTGATGCTTTTAAAAAAAGGTATTACTCTCTTGCACTAAAAATTGAGTCCGTTCCTTTGCTTAACTACATTAATTATAATAAGGTTAAAGTTAAAGAACTTTTAAAAACTGAATTGAATTGGAAGGATTATGGCGGCAAGCACTATGAGTCTGTTTGGACAAGATTTTTTCAAGGTTATATTTTGCCCGAAAAATTTAAAATTGATAAACGAAAAGCACACTTATCGACTCTTATATGTTCAGGACAATTAACTAAAACGGAAGCACTAGATGAGCTAAAAAAACCTATTTATGACAAAGAACAATTGATTATTGATAAGGAGTTTGTTTTAAAAAAATTAGGTTTTTCTGAAGAAGAATTTAACGCCATACTAAAGCTACCAATTAAAAATCATACTGATTTTGAAACTGAGCAATATTCATATTTTGAGAAGTACCCAGTTTTCAAACCACTAAAAGGGGTTTACAATTTACTAAAACCCGGTAAACAATAATTTAATTTGTCCTTTTTTACAAAAAAAACCATTCTAATATTATCTCCTGAAGATTGGGGGAAAAACCTATTATCAAAACATTTATATGCCAAAGAATTAAGTAAGAGTAACAAGGTTTATTTTATTCATACTGCTGCACATCCCCTGCAAAAAGAAAGTGTCAGCGTTACAATATTAAATGAAAATCTAAACCTTGTACATTTAAAAAAAATCGCAAGAGGAGTAACTAAATTGCCAAATATTTTAGTTGATTTTCAAAATCATTATATAATCAAAAAAGTATTAAGAAAACTTAATCTTTTGTCAATTGATATTGTTTGGAGTTTTGATCAATCG
>JBFIEB010000297.1:0-3442 GCA_041603555.1 Vicingaceae bacterium | reverse complement strand
GGAACTCCATTTTGTATAAATTTTTTAATGCAAAAGAAGATTATCAGAAAAAGCCATTGTAATTATGAATTATAGGAAAAACATAAAACAATATTTAATCCTAACCTTGTTAATAATTGGCTTTGCTAGTAATTCATATTCTCAATCGTTAAACCTTGGATTTTTATTTAATTCTGGCGCTATTTTAGGGCTGGATTATTACACTCCTTCTGCTATGAATGATTCTGTAGACTTTGAATCTATAAAATATAAAGTACAATTTACACAAGCCCTAAAAACCAAAGTGGGGATAGATTTAGCAGGTTTTGATTTTAAAAAGATGGATGCTAAAGCAAGCCAAATCTTCTTAACCTATGGATTTCATTTTTACCAACCAAGATTTAGTAGGTACAATAATTTAGAAAATTTATATCATGGAAATATTGGCATAACAGCTTTAACCGCTAGCTTAAGAAAAGGTATTTGGTTATATTCAGGGAACATTTATATCGATGAAAATTCAACTACTTTAACCCAAAGCCCTATGCCTAATTTTAGAGCTTATATGGCCAATGTTCAAGTTAAGAATTTAAAATTTATGACTTTCTATGGCGCTGGAGTGGTAGTTAATCAAGGTAAAATTTACCCTTTTCCTGTGGTAGGTTTTAGATCGAGATTAGCAAAAAAATGGAGGTTGGAGTTGGTGGTTCCTTCTTATGTTAAGCTTAATTACAAAGCAAATAGTAAAATTAATCTTGATTTTGGAACCAGTTTTAGTGGAATTAATAGTGTTTATAGAGAAGGTTCTGCCTTTCAAGATAATCACACATCATTAAATTTAAGAAGAGTGAGAAGTTATTTAACACTCAATGCAAAGCTAGGTAACCATTACAAATTAAGAACAGAACTAGGGTATTCCTATTTACAAGAAATAAATGATGTTAATACGGATTATTCTTTAAAATTAGAGAATGCACCATATGCTGGCATTACCATTAATTATTATTTCGGAAAATCGGTGTTTGGTAATTTTGTCAATCGAGTAGAATAATTGAGCACAATTGTTAACTTTAGCGTTCTAATTTTAAATAATTATGAATAAAATACTTGTAGCAAATAGAGGAGAGATTGCTTTACGTGTTATGCGTTCAGCTAGAGAAATGGGAATTAAAACCGTTGCAATATTTTCTGAGGCAGATAGAGATGCGCCATTTGTTAAGTATGCTGATGAGGCAGTATGTGTTGGGCCACCACCTTCTACTGAATCGTATTTGCAGGTGGATAGAATTATTCAGGTTTGTAAAGAGCTAAAAGTAGATGGATTGCATCCAGGTTATGGATTTTTATCTGAAAATGCTGATGCAACTCGTAAAATAACTAAAGCAGGAATTACTTTTATTGGCCCTTCTCCTGAAGCAATGGAGCTGATGGGAGATAAATTAAAGGCAAAAGACACGGTTAAACATTATTATATTCCAATGGTTCCTGGAACAGATGAAGCTATTGAAGATATTTCGGATGCAAAAGAAATTGCTAAAGGGATTGGGTTTCCAATTTTAATTAAAGCTGCTGCTGGTGGCGGTGGTAAAGGAATGCGAGTAGTAGATAATGCTGACGAGTTTGAAGAGCAAATGGATAGAGCAGTTAGTGAAGCTGTGAATTCATTTGGAAATGGAGCTGTTTTTATTGAAAAATATGTTGGCTCTCCTCGTCATATTGAAATACAAATTATTGCAGATAGCCATGGAAACATCGTCTATTTATTTGAGCGTGAATGCTCTATACAAAGAAGACATCAAAAGGTAATTGAGGAGGCTCCTTCTTCTGTATTAACTCCGGAGATTAGAGAGGCCATGGGCAAATGTGCGGTGGATGTTGCGCGTTCTTGTGATTATGTTGGAGCCGGAACGGTTGAATTTTTATTGGAAAACAATAAAGATTTTTATTTTTTAGAAATGAATACTCGTTTACAAGTTGAGCACCCAGTAACCGAAATGATTTCTGGTATTGATTTAGTAAAAGAACAAATTAATATTGCCAGAGGTGAAAAGTTAAGTTTTACTCAAGATGAGGTTCAAATTAATGGTCACTCTTTTGAAGTTCGAGTTTATGCTGAAGACCCAATGAATAATTTTTTACCTGATATTGGTAGATTAAACACTTACACTCGTCCTGAAGGAATGGGTATTAGGGTAGATGATGGTTTTGAAGAAGGAATGCAAATACCCATTTATTATGATCCAATGATCTCTAAATTAATTACACATGGAAAGGATAGGGAGGAAGCTCGTCAGCGTATGATCAGAGCAATTGATGATTATAAAATTAGTGGGGTAGAAACTACTTTGTCATTTTGTAAGTTTGCCTTAAAACATGAAGCGTTCATTAGTGGAGATTTTGACACCCATTTTGTAAACAATCATTTTAGCCCAGAAAAATTGCAAGAAGCTAACCCAGAGGGAGAGGAAATAGCAGCGCTTTTTGTAGCTAGGTTGTATCAGGAATCTTCGGTAAGTGTAACGTCAGATGCTGAGGTAATAACCAAATTAAAATGGAAAACAAATAGAAGATAAAATTGCTCATTGAGCAAAGTCGAAATGAAGCTAATTTTATTGGTCTCTCCTTCGACTCCGCTCAGGAAGCAACTAATAAATAAACAATGAGCAACATTAACTTTAAAATAGAAAACGGAGTAGGAATAATTACACTAAACCGACCAGATAAGTTTAACAGTTTTGTTCGGAAAATGGCATTGGATTTACAAGCACGATTAGATGAATGTGAAACTAACAAGGAAGTTAGAGCCATTTACATTACTGGAGAGGGGAAAGCTTTTTGTGCCGGGCAGGATTTAGCTGAAGCAATTGATCCTAACCAAACAGAATTAACAAAAATTGTTGAAGAACATTACAACCCAATTATTACCAAATTGCGGCAACTAGAAAAACCAATTGTTTGTGGAGTAAATGGAGTGGCTGCAGGAGCAGGCGCAAATATAGCATTGGCTTGCGATATTACGCTGGCAGGAAATTCAGTAGCTTTTATTCAAGCATTTAGTAAAATTGGATTGATACCAGATAGCGGAGGGACTTATTATTTACCTCGTTTAATTGGGATGCAAAAAGCTGCTGCTTTAACTTTTTTAGGGGATAAGGTGATGGCTGAAGAAGCAGAAAAATTGGGCATGATTTATAAAGCTGTAGCTGATGAATCGCTACAAGAAACGGCTTTAGGAATTGCTCAAAAATTAGCAAAAATGCCAACGAAGGGTATTGGTTTAACCAAAAGATTATTAAATGAATCGTATAATAATACCTTGGCAGAACAATTAGATTTGGAAAATAAAATTCAGACTGAAGCAGGACAATCTTATGATTATCAAGAAGGAGTAAATGCTTTTTTAGAAAAGCGTGAACCAAATTTTAAAGGAGAATAATGTGGTTGTTTGTTGTTAGAAAATAGT
>JBFIEB010000296.1:0-3450 GCA_041603555.1 Vicingaceae bacterium | reverse complement strand
TGGAGATGACTTTTATCTTGAATTGAACAGGCATGGCATTGATGAAGAAAATGACATCAATAAGGTATTATTGGAGTTTGCTGAACAGCACCAAGTTAACTATGTCGCTTGTAATAATTCTTATTATGCCAATAAAGATGATGCAGAATCTCATGATATTTTGTTGTGCATAAGGGATGGAAAATACAAAGAACAACCCAAAAAATATATAGGTTCTAGAGGCAGAGAGTTTCGTTTTGGATTTCCAAATGATGAATTTTACATAAAATCTGCTGATGAAATGAAGCAACTTTTTGCTGATTTGCCGGAAGCTATCATCAACACCCAAAAAATTGCTGAAAAAATTGAAACTTTTGAGTTAGCCCGTGATGTGTTGCTTCCAAATTTTGATATCCCTGAAGAATTTAAAGATGACAGAGACCATGAAGATAAAAGTCTAAAAATCGGAGAGAACAACTATTTAAAACACATCACCTATCAAGGAGCTAAGAAACGATACGGAACAATAACAGATGAATTAAAAGAGCGTATCGATTTTGAATTAAGCGTAATTAAAAATACAGGTTATCCCGGCTATTTTTTAATTGTAGAAGATTTTATTAGAGAAGCTCGTAATATGGGTGTTTCTGTTGGTCCAGGTAGAGGTTCTGCTGCAGGTTCTGTGGTTGCATATTGCACGTGGATAACCAATATTGATCCTATTAAATACGACTTACTTTTTGAGCGTTTTTTAAATCCCGATAGAATATCGATGCCAGATATTGATATTGATTTTGATGATGAAGGGAGAGGAAAAGTATTGGATTATGTGATTCAAAAATATGGCTCTAACCAAGTTGCTCAAATTATTACCTATGGCACCATGGCTGCTAAATCTTCTATTAGAGACACGGCAAGAGTGCTAGAATTACCCTTAGATGAGGCGGGTAGATTAGCAGGCTTAATTCCAGACATCAAGCTCAACAATATCTTCAACATGAGTGAAGATGAGCTTAAATCTAAATTAGGTCGTCAAGAAGATTTTGAACGAGCTAAACAATTAAAAGACATCGCCAAGAAAGATTCTTTAGATGGTAAAACAGTAAGTCAAGCATTGTTGGTTGAGGGTTCTATGAGAAATACAGGAATTCATGCTTGTGGTGTAATTATTACACCAGATGATATTACCAATTATGTTCCGGTAGCGTTAGCCAAAGATTCTGACATGACCTGTACTCAATTCGATAACTCAGTTGCTGAAGAGGCTGGGTTGTTAAAAATGGATTTCTTAGGATTAAAAACGTTAACACTAATAAAAGATGCTGTTCAAATAGTAAAAGATAAGCACGGAATAGAATTAGACCCTGATGGCTTTGATTTAGAAGATAAGAAGACCTACGAGCTTTTCCAAAAAGGAGAAACAGTTGGTATATTCCAATATGAATCTCCTGGAATGCAAAAGCACATGCAGCATTTAAAACCTACTGTTTTTGCAGATTTAATTGCCATGAATGCACTTTATCGACCTGGACCAATGGAGTACATTCCATCTTTTATTAATAGAAAACATGGTGACGAGACTGTGGTTTACGACTTACCAGATATGGAAGAATTCCTTAAAGAGACTTATGGAATTACTGTATACCAAGAGCAAGTGATGCTTTTATCTCAAAAATTAGCCGATTTTACAAAAGGTGAGGCAGATGTTTTACGAAAAGCAATGGGTAAAAAACAAATTGCTGTATTAAGTAAAATGAAGCCTCAATTTATTGAGAAAGCTAAACAAAAAGGGCATGATGAAGTTATATTAGAAAAAATTTGGAAAGATTGGGAGTCCTTTGCACAATACGCTTTCAATAAATCACACTCCACCTGTTACGCTTTTATAGCTTACCAAACAGCTTTTTTAAAAGCCCACTACCCTGCCGAATTTATGGCTTCTGTGCTGAGTAACAATATGAATGACATTAAATCTGTAACCTTTTTTATGGATGAATGCAGAAGAATGGGAATTGAAGTTTTAGGACCAGATGTAAATGAATCGGTAAGTAAATTTACTGTTAATGCTAAAGGGGCAATTCGTTTTGGTTTGGCCGCAATGAAAGGAGTTGGAGGAAAAGCAGTTGAAGCAATTGTAGTAGAAAGAAATGCCAATGGTCCTTTTACATCGATTTTTGATTTAACCAAAAGAATAGATTTACGCGCAGCCAATAAAAAAACAATAGAAAGTTTAGTATTAGGTGGAGGTTTCGACTCTTACAAAGATGTACATCGGGCACAATATTTTGCTGAAACCGAAGGAATTACCTTTTTAGAAAAAGCCATTAAGTATGGAAGTAAATACCAAGAAAATTTAAACTCTGCTCAGGTGTCTATGTTTGATAATGTGGCTGGAGAAGAAATTGCAGAACCAGTTATACCTCCTTGTGAAGAATGGAGCACCTTAGAAAAATTAAATCAAGAAAAAGAAGTTGTGGGTATTTTTATTTCCGGTCATCCTTTGGATGATTTTAAATTAGAAATTGAAAATTTTGGTAAAGGAAACCTTAGTCATTTAAGTGACCTGCAAAAAATTAAAGGGCATGAATTAGCCATTGCTGCAATTTGTACAGGTGTACAAGACAGAATGACAAAAAAAGGAAAACCCTTTGGCGTACTCTCTGTTGAAGATTATTATGGGTCTTACGACTTTTTTGTTTTCGGTGAGAATTACATGCAACTCAAGCCCTATTTTGTATACGGGCAATACCTTTTTATTAAAGGAAAAGCCAAAGAGAAAAAATGGGCAAACGATGAAAATGATCTTGAGTTTAAAATTTCATCCATTGAATTATTAACTGAGCTAAGAGAATCGAAAGTAAAAAGCATTACTGTTAATATAGAAAATGAAAAAATTACGGAAGAACTCATTAATAATATTAAGGCTTTGCTAGATATACATGAAGGAAAATGTGAGTTTTCAATACAGGTGAAAGATGAAGAAGAAGGCATTATTAAGCTAAACTCGAGAAGTAAACGGGTAGATTTAAATGATGACTTTTTGCAACAAATGAATGAAATTGAGGGCTTAAGTTATCAATTGAATTAGGCAATAAATGACAATTTGTCGTTTAACAAACAATGGTTCAAAAGTTGACTAGCTGAACATGATTAAATAAATTAAAAAAAATTAATTTTAGAAAATAATATAAAAGATAAAGCTATGGCATTAGAATTAACAGACGCAAATTTTGAAGAAAACGTATTAAAATCAGATAAACCAGCATTGGTAGATTTTTGGGCAGTTTGGTGCGGACCATGTAGAATGGTTGGACCAGTTGTAGAGGAAATTGCTAATGATTATGAAGGAAAAGCTGTAGTTGGTAAAGTAGATGTAGATAACAATCCTGAGATTGCTCAGAAATACGGCATTAGAAATATACCTACTATTTTATTTATTAAAAATGGTGAGGTAGTTGACAAACAAGTAGG
>JBFIEB010000295.1:0-3501 GCA_041603555.1 Vicingaceae bacterium | reverse complement strand
GTTGGCTATTCTCCAGAGCGGATTAACCCAGGAGATACGCAACATACCTTAACTAATGTTATAAAAGTAGTTTCTGGTTGTTGTGATGAATCGTTAGAGGAAATAGCAAAAGTATACGAGGAAGTAGTGCAAGCAGGTGTTCATAGAGCAAGCACAATTAAGGTAGCCGAAGCTGCAAAAATTATTGAAAATACACAACGTGATTTAAACATTGCTTTAGTAAATGAATTGTCTATTATTTTTAATAAAATGGATATTAATACTTATGATGTTTTGGAAGCTGCTGGAACTAAATGGAATTTCTTAAAGTTTTTTCCAGGTTTGGTTGGTGGTCATTGTATTGGTGTTGATCCTTATTATTTAACTTATAAGGCGAAAGAGTTGGGTTACCATGCTCAAATTATAAATGCTGGTCGTTTTGTAAATGATTCTATGGGGGGCTATGTAGCAAAACAAACTGTTAAAAAAATTATTGCTGCAGGAAAGCATATTAGTGAGTCAAAAGTGCTAATAATGGGTGCTACGTTTAAAGAAGATGTAAGTGACATCAGAAACTCTAAAGTTGTAGATGTGATTAATGAACTTATGTCTTTTAAAACAGCAGTAGAAGTTGTTGATCCACATGCTGATTCTGATGCACTAAAAGAAGAATATGGTTTTGGTCTTGTTACAGATTTGGCTAATAATTATGATGCTGTTGTTGTGGCAGTAAATCATAAAGCTTATTGTAATTTTGATGAAGAATATTTTAAATCAATAACCTCAGAAAATCCTGTAATAGTTGATATCAAAGGAATTTATAGAGGTAAAATAAATAACTTAACCTATTGGAGTTTATAATGGATAAAATAGTTTTAATAACGGGAGGAGCTGGATTTATTGGTTCTCATTTAGTTAGGTTATTTGTAAATAAATATCCTAACTATAAGGTTGTAAACTTAGATAAGTTGACCTATGCAGGAAATTTAGCTAATCTACAAGATGTTGAGAATAAATCGAATTATAAATTTATAAAAGGAGATATTGTTGATGCAGATTTTATCCATCAATTATTTACTGATTATAATTTTGATGCTGTAATTCATTTAGCAGCTGAATCTCATGTTGATCGTTCTATAGAAGGTCCAATGGAGTTTATTATGACGAACATAGTAGGCACAACCAATTTATTGAATGCTGCAAAAGATAGTTGGAATAATGATTTTAGTGATAAATTATTTTATCATGTCTCAACTGATGAAGTATATGGGTCTTTAGGTAATGAAGGAATGTTTTTAGAGACCACATCATATGACCCTCATAGTCCTTACTCCGCTTCTAAAGCTAGTTCAGATCATATTGTGAGAGCATATCATCATACTTATGGAATGCCAATTGTCATTTCTAATTGTTCTAATAATTATGGTTCTCACCAATTTCCGGAAAAATTGATTCCTTTATTTATAAATAATATTAAGAATAATAAACCATTGCCAGTTTATGGTAAAGGAGAGAACATTAGAGATTGGTTATGGGTAAATGACCATGCAAGAGCAATTGATGTTATTTTTCATGAAGGAAGAAATGGAGAAACTTATAATATAGGCGGACATAATGAATGGACAAATATCGATTTGATTAAAGTGATGTGTAAAGTAATGGATGAGAAGTTGGGAAGGGCATCAGGAGAATCTGAAAAGCTAATTACTTATGTTACTGATAGGGCAGGTCACGATATGCGTTATGCAATTGATGCAACTAAATTAAAAGAAGAGTTAGGTTGGGTACCATCTTTACAATTTGAAGAGGGAATAAGAAATACCATTGATTGGTATTTAGATAATGAAGATTGGCTAAACAATATTACCTCGGGAGATTATCAACACTATTACAAAAAGCAATACGCTGAAAGATAAAGATGTACAATAATCCTTTTCATGCTCAAGATATATCCAAAAGTACTTTTTTAATAACGGGAGGAGCTGGATTTATTGGCTCTAATATTGTGGAATATTTAATGAAGTACAATGCAGGAAAAGTTATTGTTTTAGATAACCTTTCGAACGGCTATAAAAAAAACATAGCACAATATTTTGGGGAAACTAATTTCGAATTTATTGAAGGTGATATAACGGACTATGATACTTGTAAAGAAATAATTTCTCACGTAGATTATATTTCACACCAAGCTGCATTAGGTTCAGTACCTCGATCAATTGAAAATCCTTTAGCCACACACTTGGCGAATGCAACTGGCTTCTTAAATATATTAACAGCAGCGAAAAACAGTAATGTAAGGCGTGTGGTTTTTGCAAGTTCATCCTCTGTTTTTGGTGATAGTAAAGAGTTGCCAAAAGTTGAAAGTAGGATAGGGAGACAACTTTCACCTTACGCTGTGAGCAAACGAACCAAAGAGCTTTATGCCCAAGTATTTGCAGATGTTTATGAGTTAGATGTTGTTGGATTGAGATACTTTAACATATTTGGTCCAAATCAAAATCCTTCTGGACCATATGCAGCAGCAATACCATTATTTATGGAAGCAGTTTTAAGAAATCAATCTCCTTTTATTAATGGGGATGGAGAGCAGAGTAGAGATTTTACTTTTGTAGAAAATGCTGTTCAAGCAAACATCAAAGCATTATTTTCGGAAAAAGATGTTAAAGGAAAGATTTTAAATATTGCTTTTGGAGGTAGAATTACAGTTAATGAGTTATTTAATTCCATAAAAAATGTAGTTGGTAATGATGTTAACCCAAGTTATCGAGCTGAACGGCCAGGAGATGTCAGAGATTCTTTAGCAGATATATCTCTGGCAAAAGAATTAATAGGTTACACACCGGAAATTTCCTTAGATGAGGGATTAGAAATAACTATTAATTGGTTTAGAAAAGAATTTGTAAATTAGATTATTAGTGTATGGTGTATTGTTGTTAGTTGATAGAAAATTAATGCTAAACACCAACAACCAAATACCAACAACTAAAAAATGAGTTTTCTAAATAAAATATTCAAGTCTGAACCTAAATTGGATCCAATTGACCTTTCTGTTTTTGGCTCCGATATACATTCACATTTAATTCCGGGTATCGATGATGGGTCTCCTGATATGGAAACTTCGATAGCTTTAGTTAGGAGATTTATTGAGTTAGGATATAAAAAAATAGTTACAACCCCACATGTAATGTGTGATTATTACCAAAATACACCCGATAAAATTCTTGCGGGATTAGATGGATTAAGAGGAGAACTTCAAAAACAGAACATAACTATTGATATTTCTGCAGCAGCTGAATATAATTTAGATGATGGATTAGAAGAGCTAATTGAGAAAAAACAAATTTTGACATTTGGTGATAATTATGTGTTGTTTGAATTGCCTTTCATGCAGGAACCTCGCAATTTTCAAGAAGTTGTATTTAATTTTCAGATGGCTGGATATAAGCCAATATTAGCTCATCCAGAAAGATACACCTACTGGTATGATGATTTTGAGAAGTACGATGAACTTAAATCAAAAGG
>JBFIEB010000294.1:0-3509 GCA_041603555.1 Vicingaceae bacterium | reverse complement strand
TTATTCTAAGTTTTATTTACTCATCGCATTGTTCATTCCTGTTTTAGGTTACTTATTTAATCACTATTTAAAACTGAAAAAACCAATTTATGGATACATCCTTTCAAGTCTTCTTTTTTTTATATCCATTTATGTAGCACCGCTACTCAATAGCAAATTAGATTTAGTTTTTCAGATTGCAAATAAACAACAAACCTTTTCAAGGTTTATAGCAAAAGTACCAGCTAATAGTGGCTTTTTAATTCCAGAGCTAACTGATGGAATATCCATCCTAGTTAATATTCCAAATGCTTTATTAAACACTTTGGTAAGACCTTACTTTTGGGAATGTGGTTCAGCATTTGTCTGGTTAAGTGCTTTTGAAAATTTCATTGTTATTGTTATTCTAGTTTTATCCATCTACTTTAGGAAAAAAATGAAACAAGAACAAAAAAGTATTTTCTTTTTTAATCTAACTTTTGTGTTTTGTTTGTTTGTGTTAATTGGATTAACAACTCCGGTTTTTGGAGCTATTATTCGGTATAAAATTCCTGGATTATTATTATTAGTGATTTCACTTTTACAATTAGTAGATTTGGAAAAAATTAAATCAAAACTTTCTTTTCTCGATAAAATATTATGAATCGTATCTCCAAACTTTTTTACTTTCTTTTAATGTTCGCTATAATAAGCTGCGCAGAATCCGAGAAAGCAGATTTGATAGTGCATAATGCCAAAATATATACTGTTAATGATGCCTTTGATATTGAAGAAGCGATGGTAATTAAAGATGGGAAAATAATAGCCATAGGTCCAGAGCACGAAATATTAAATAAATACACAGCCATTGAAGTTATTGACGCTAAACAGCAAGCTATTTACCCTGGTTTTATTGATGCTCACTGTCATTTTGTTGGTTATGCTTTAAACCTTAAACAAGTTGATTTAGTTGGAACAAAATCATTTGATGAGGTAATAGAAAGAGTTACTAAGTTTGCTAAAAACAATGATCAAGAATGGATTATTGGAAGAGGATGGGATCAAAATGATTGGGAGGTAAAAGAATTTCCGGACAGATTTAAATTAGACGAGTTATTTCCTGATAAGCCTGTTTTTTTAAAGCGAATTGACGGACATGCTGCTATAGCAAACAAAACTGCTCTAAGACTTGCAAACGTGCACTCCGAAACTAAAGTAAAAGGTGGCATTATCTCATCAACCTTTATTCCTAATGGAGATCAAAACTGGACTATTAATGAGGGTATAAGAGCAGAAGTTGCTCATCAAAATTATCCTTATTGGGAACCTACAGGAATTCTTATTGATAATGCTGTTGATTTAGTGAGTAAATATATTCCGCAACCTACCACAAAAGACATAGAAATTGCATTGTTAAATGCGCAACACAAACTTTTCGAAGTAGGAGTTACTACTGTTGATGATGCTGGATTATCAAAAGACACCATCAATTTAATTGATGAACTTCAACAACAAAATAAGCTTAAAATAAAGGTTTATGCAATGATAACAGGAAGTGAGGACATGTTAAATTATTATCTTAAGAAAGGTCCATATAAAACAGATAAACTCAATGTTAGCTCTTTTAAATTTTATGCTGATGGCGCTTTGGGCTCCAGAGGAGCTTGTTTACTAGAGCCTTATTCAGATGTTCCAAAAAGCAGTCATTACGGCCTTCTTATTAATGAAGTTGATTTTTTTCAAAAATATGCTCCTCTCCTTTATGAAAAAGGGTTTCAAATGAATACTCATTGCATTGGAGACTCTGCCAATCGTTTAATTCTAGAGGTGTATGGAGATGTGCTAAAAGGCGTAAATGATAAAAGGTGGCGCATTGAACATGCTCAAGTTATTCACGAAGCAGATTTTGAAAAATTTAAAACCTACACCATCATCCCATCTGTACAGTCAACACATGCTACATCTGACATGTACTGGGCAGAAGACAGATTAGGTCATAAAAGAGTTAAAGGAGCTTACGCATACAAAAATTTACTTAAACAAAATGGTATTCTTGCTTTAGGAACAGATTTCCCTGTAGAAGGAATAAATCCAATGAACACTTTCTTTGCTGCAGTTGCAAGAAAAGACAGTAAAGGATACCCGGAAAAAGGATACCAAATGGAAAATGCTTTAACTAGAGAAGAAGCATTAAAGGGTATGACAATTTGGGCTGCAATATCAAACTTTGAGGAAAAAGAAAAAGGAAGTTTGGAAGTTGGAAAATATGCAGATTTTGTAATTCTGAACAATGATATTATAAAAACAAATGAAGAAAATATTCTAAAAGTAAAAGTAGTTCAAACTTTTATTAATGGGGAAAATGTATTTACATTAAAACAATAACTATGGCTGAATCAGCGGATGTAACACAATTAGTTAATGAACCACTTATTACAAATGATGCCATAGTTTTTGGTCTTTTAATGTGTTGCTTGGGTCTAGTATTTTATACGGCTCAAAAAAGTTCGTTAAAGTGGTTTTACAAAATTGTACCTGCATTACTAATGTGTTATTTACTTCCTGCACTATTGAGCACATTTAATGTTATCTCACCGAAATATTCAGGACTTTGGCCAATAGCAAAAAATTACTTCCTACCCGCTTCATTAATATTAATGACATTAAGTACTGACTTGAAAGGTATTATTAGGCTAGGTCCTAAAGCACTAATTATGTTTTTTACAGCTACAATTGGTATTATTTTAGGTGGTCCCATAGCCATTCTAGCTACTTCGGTAATATCTCCAGATACACTTGGGGGAGCAGGCTTTGAGGCTGTATGGAGAGGATTAGCTACACTCGCAGGAAGTTGGATTGGTGGTGGAGCAAACCAAACAGCAATGTTAGAGTTGTATCAATTTAATGTAGATAAATATGGTGCAATGCTAGCTGTAGACGTAGTTGTTGCAAACATTTGGATGGCTTGTATTTTATTTGGAGCAGGAAAATCAGACAAAATAGACAAATGGCTAAAAGCTGATTCCTCATCTATAGAAACTTTAAAAACGAACATGGTTAAATATTCTAAAAGCGTTGAAAGAAAACCTGATTTAACCGATTTAAAAAAAATATTTGCCGTTGCTTTTGGAGGAGTTGGATTATCTCATCTACTTGCCGAAATATTTGGAGGTTGGGCATCTGATAGCCCTACATTTTCTACAAGTATTTTAGCCAGTCAATTTTTCTGGATTGTTGTTATCGCTACAACTGTTGGTTTAGTCTTATCTTTTACTAAAGCAAAAAGTTTAGAAGGTGCAGGAGCTTCTAAAATGGGGAGTGTATTTATCTATATTTTGGTAGCTATTATTGGAATGAAAATAGATTTATCTGAATTGGTGAAGTATTGGGACTTTATAATTATTGGATTAATATGGATGGCGTTTCATGTCGGATTACTATTCCTAGTTGCTAAAATAATTAAGGCACCTTTTTTCTTTTTAGCTGTTGGTAGTAAAGCGAATGTTGGAGGTGCTGCATCGGCTCCTGTGGTTGCATCAGCTTTCCACCCA
>JBFIEB010000293.1:0-3516 GCA_041603555.1 Vicingaceae bacterium | reverse complement strand
GTAAATATCCCTGCTTACACAATGAAAGTATATCAAAACAATAAGGTTAAAAAATCATTTAATGTTATTGTAGGGAAACCAGATACACATACACCTGAACTTGATGATGAAATGGAATACATGATAGTTTACCCTTTTTGGAATTTACCGTATAGTATCTCTAGTAAAGAGCTTCTGCCAAAAATTAAAAAGGATTCTACTTATTTAAGTCGTAATGGATACCAAGTGTTTACTAATAAACACAAAGCCGTAAACACTGAAAACATTAATTGGAATACAGTTACCGAAGACAATTTCAACTACAAAATTAGACAAGAAGGTGGGGGGTCGAACTCATTGGGTCTCATCAAATTTATTTTCCCCAATAAATATTCCATTTATTTCCATGACACCCCTTCTAAAAATTTATTCAAAAATGAAATTAGAGCCTATAGTCATGGATGCGTAAGAGTTCAATACCCACTACAACTAGCAGAAATCATTTTAGACGAAGACAAAAATGGATATACTATTGATAGTGTTAAGACTTATATTAATAATAAAAAACAAAAAAGAATAACCTTAAACACCAAAATTCCAGTTCATATACAATACTTCACATGTGGTGTAGATACCAATGACAATATTGTTTTTTATAAAGATATTTATGAGTTGGATGAAAAATTAGAAGTATTGATGGGTTTAGAAAATCACTCTAAATCCGCTAGCATTCCAGCACTTGTTAAAAAATAGCTGTCAGGTGCATTGACTAATCTAGATTTTGTTAAATAATAATTTTGAGGATAGTAGACAAACAGACAACTCCCTTCTTTTAGCATTTCTACCACTTCAACAAAACTATCCAATGGCAATGCAGGGCAGCCCAAACTTCTTCCTAACCTTCCGTTTTCTTTAATAAATCGTTCACTAACATAATCAGCCCCATGAATAATCACTCCCCTATCTCTAGCATTATTATTAGAATACTCTAATCCATCTAATTTCATTGAAAACCCTCGTTTTCCATTATAAGTCTCTGCAGTTACATAAAATCCTAAACTTGTTTGATAACTACTATGTTTATTAGAAAAATTATAAGCATACTCCTCTCCTGTGTTTCTTCCATGTGCGACTAGGCTTTTATAAAGCAGTTGTTGAGTCTCCATATCAATAACATAAAAACGCTCTAAACTAGATGATGAGCTCATGTCAACAATAGTTAAGTATTTTTTATTGGCAAGTTGATTATTTGATAAAAGCGTGTAATATCCTTTTAAAGCTATATTAAACGCTTCAACATTAATGTTTTCATCATTAACGCATTCATACAATTGATTTGAATACTGATTAAAAGAAAAAACAGGTTCTTTCGGTAATGTTTTCTCCTCGATATCTCGATTAGAGAATGAAGTTAAAATCACTAACAAAATAACAGATAATATAGTTGCCTTTTTTTTCATAGGGAGAACAAAGATATAAACCTCATGAACTTATACAAGTTATAACTATGATTTTCAATGTTTTAGAATAAATTTTTAGACGAATATACTTTTAATCCTGATTAGTTAACTCTAAAAGAAATATAATATTATTAAAAAAGAACTAATCTTCAATGATTTCTTTATATTCAAAAGGAATTTGAGCAATTGAAGCTAAATCTTCACCTAATGTTTCCATGTCCTCATCATCTAGATCAAAATTCCAGCTTATCTTAACATTATTATTAGTTGATTTAAAATAAGCTTCCAATTTTTTCATTATGATAAGAAGACATTCTGTTGAGTGTGTATTTAAATAATCTAAATGAATGTAAAGCGTTAAATCCTTAGGACTAGATAATATATACTCAGAAACCCAATCTTCAATGGGTTGATAAAATTTAACTGGATTTTCAGGTATAGAACGACCAACAATTTTTAATAATCCATTATTCGGATTAAAATCAACTTCCGGAGAATTTAATTTACCTTCTATAAATAGAGCATTCATAATAGAACAAAGATAAATTTTATCTCTTATCTAAAAAAATTTAGCAGATTTATTTAAGAATCTCAGAAAAGACTTTTTTAAATTTCTCAACTTTAGGGCTTATTACTGCTCTACAATATGGCTGCTCTCCATTAATACTAAAATAGTCCTGATGATAGTCTTCAGCAGGGTAAAAGTTAGTTATTTCAGTAATCTCCGTTACTATTGGATCAACAAAAGCCCCAGCATCATCTAACTCATTAAATATAGTTCTTGCTATTTCCTTTTGTTCTTCAGTATGGTAAAAAATTCCGGATCGGTATTGAGTTCCAACATCGCCTCCTTGCCTATTTAATGTTGTTGGGTCATGCGTTTGCCAAAACACTTCTAATATTTTGGCTAAAGAAACTACAGCTGGATCATAAGTTAATTGACAAACCTCAGCATGACCAGTATTCCCAGTACATACTTCTTTATAAGATGGGTTTTTAACTGTTCCATTGGCGTAACCTGAGACAACACTTTCAACACCTTTTATGTCTTGAAAAATTGCTTCAACACACCAAAAACAACCAGCACCTAATGTTATTGTATCCATATTTGTTAAATTACTTGTAGCTTCTGTACTAACTTTTTCAGCTTTATATTCACTACACGAAATTAAGGTAAATCCGATAATAATAGTAGCAACAAATTGTTTCATAAACTTAGTTTTTCTTTCTAAACCAAATTTCCACAATTTTAGTATTTAATACGTTGCTATTAATTCTTTAATCTTATCGAAAGTCTTTTGTCCGACATTAACTAAAGGTAAACGAACTGAATCTCCAGTAATTCCTAATATTTTAAGCGCAGCTTTCACTCCTGCAGGATTTCCTTCCACAAACAAATAATGAATCATTTCAAAGTATTTGTAATGTAATTCTTGTGCAGTTTTCATATCACCATTTAAGGCACTTTTAACCATTCCAGCAAATCCTTTTGGAAAAGCATTTGCTATTACTGAAATAACACCATCACCCCCACTAGCTATCATTGGTAATGTTAATGCATCATCTCCTGAAATCACTAAAAAACCATTAGGCTTATTACTGATGATTTCCATACATTGTTCTAAACTTCCTGAAGCTTCTTTTACTGCAATTATATTATCAAAGTTTTGCGCTAAACGTAAAGTTGTTTCTGGTAAAATATTGGAAGCTGTTCTACCAGGAACATTATATAAAATAATTGGCAAAGTTGATACTTCAGCAATTGCTTTATAATGCTGATAAATACCCTCCTGTGTAGGCTTGTTGTAATAAGGGCTCACTGATAAAATTGCATCAACTCCAGTTAAATCAGTCGATTGAAAAGCTTTAACAACTGTTGCTGTACAGTTACCTCCTATTCCTAAAACAATTGGCAAACGACCATTGTTTACTTTTTGAATAAAAGTTAAGGTCTCTTTCTTTTCCTCCTTATTCAAAGTAACAGATTCACCAGTAGTTCCTTGTACCACCAAATAATCAATTCCATTTTCTACTAAATGATTAACTAATTTTTCTAAAGAATTATAGTCAATACTTT
>JBFIEB010000292.1:0-3527 GCA_041603555.1 Vicingaceae bacterium | reverse complement strand
TAAGGCTAGTTGCAATACCACCCTTACTTCCAATTTCAGTTTGAACCTCCAATGATTTCATATAATAATTATAAGCACTCGGAATGTCTTGATGTCTTTCATACACTTTACCAATGTTATTTAAACAATTTGCTATACCAGCCTTATCATCTAATTCTTCCCTAATTTTTAGAGATTTTTTATAATACTCAAGTGCCTTATCTACGTCTCCTTGGCTCTCATAAATACTACCTAAATTGTTAATGGAATTAGCTATTCCATATTTATCGCCTTGTTGTTCTCTTATTTTCAGAGCTTCATTTTGGTATTCTATGGCCTTAGGAATGTTTCCTTGATTTCTATAAATCATTCCTATATTGTTTAATATAATACCAATGCCTTGAATATTTTTAACTTTTTTATATATTTTGAGAGCTTTATCATAGTTGATTAATGCCTCTGGTATCATTCCTTTACTTTTATAAACATAGCCTATGTTTCCTAACGCACTAGCATAAGATTTTAACAATGAAAGTCTAACATTTTGTGTCGATTTTTTAAGGAGTGCTTTTTTAATAATATCACGTTGGTAAAACTGATATTTTTCCCAATCGTTATGCATCATATTTTCGCAAATATCATTAAGTGCAAACACTCTACTGGTATCATCACTTGCATCATGGAATATTTTTAGTGCACTTTCAATTAATAATTTATCCCGCTCTGTCAATTCCTCCAACACTAAGCTGTCCACCAAATAATATCCCTTATCGGCAAACCCGCCTGTCCGATTGGCAGGCTCTTGAGCCACCCCCTGAAAAGAAATTAGCAATAGTACTATGTAAATAAAATGTTTGATGGTTTAAATATAAAAAAAGCACCGCTCAATTGCATGAGCGGTGCTTAAAAATAACAGTATTATTTATTTGTTGACAACAAATCGTTTGGTGATTGCTGTGTTTCCTTCTACTTTTAGTTGAGCAAAATAAATTCCTTCAGCTAAAGATTCGATGTTCAGATTCATAGTGTTTGAACCGATAAAGCCTTTCATATGTTGAACAACGTCCATTTGCTGACCAAGAGAATTGTACAAGTGTACTTCTACTTCTTTGCTTTCAGTTAAGGTAAAGTGTAACGTAACATCATTTACGGCAGGGTTTGGGAATACATTAGACGAGCTGATAAAACTAGGCGCTTTGTTAATACCAACCAGTTGGTCAGTATAATATCCTCCTGTATAAGGTCCTCCTGCCGAAGTGGTTAATGTATAGATAGCAGCCATTGGAAGGTGAAATCCATCTTTATACCAAAAATATTCATCGTTGTTGTAGGTAATAATAAATGGAGAACCAATGAACGTAGAATCCTGATACGTTTGAACAAAATGCACACGGGTAACATTCGTATAAGTTCCAACAGGTGTAATTAGCGTACCATAACCATCTGCAGTAACAGTTGTAGAACCGGTACGCCAGTATTGAGACGCAGTGAAAAACTCGGCTGCCCATGGATCAGTAAACGTATTCAAATAAGTAAACGGGTAATGCATCATGTCTTCAAAGTTGGTATAGGTTATATTGGTTCCTCCAGCAGATATTCCAGAGTTTTGCAATACCGCAGAAGTTGTTTTGTAATAACTATCTGTCGATGAAGCAGTATTTTGTGCTGCTACATCTGACGATAAAAAACTAGAACCATTAACAGTTGCCGAAGGCAATACAACATTTGTTATTCCATTAGCAGTTCCAACCAATGAAGACAAATCCCATGTTTGTCCGGCACCAGGTAGACCCGGGTTAATATAAAGTGTAGAATAATAAGTGAAATTATCTCCAAGTATTGGATTAATTCCTGAAGATGTTAGTGTTGGCTGTGCGATAGCAACTGAGCTAGCTAACACCAATCCTCCAATTAAAGTAAGTAAGTTTTTTTTCATAATGTATCGTTTTATGTGATTATGGGTTTTCCCACCAGCTAAAGTTAGCTAAACTATTTCTATTGCACTAATAATTAATGTCAATAAACAAGCACCACTAGTGCTAGCTGATTAAAATTTGGTAGTGAAAACTTTACTTACTTTAGTTTTTTGATAATCAACTGGGTGATGAATAAACCAATTAATATAAATAGCCAACCGTAAATTAAGCTAGAATTGTAATCTTTAAATTGGTTGAGGGTAAAAAGAACCCTTATACCGGTACCAAGAAATATTAACCCAACACCTAATAGGTAAATTCTAATTAATAGTTTCTTGTACATTTCCATTCTCCGAAGATAGACATTCTTGGTTAAAACTTATTATTTTGTAATTTAGATTACTAATCACAAGGTTACATAACCGCTTAAACCTTTACTTAAATAATAAAATAGAAATGATAGCAAAAGCCAAAGTTACAACCGTTTACAATTGTTCCTTACAACGAGCTTTCAAAACACCTATCCTTTGTGATTTAAGTAAAATTCATACAGGGTATTTTATAGCACCAAAAGTTACCCATTGCACAGATGATGATAACTGGGGTAAATCTGGTTACAGTAAAAAGGTTTTTACTGAACAATCAATGTTTCAAAAAGGAGGCTGGGCAACTAATGATAAAGTTATTGAGCGTATTGAAAATGAATATTGGAAAATAGAAGTAAGCAATTTTCAATATTGGGCTTTTGGGTTTACAAAATTTGTTGGAGAGTGGAAAACAACAGAACTTGAACCCAACAAAATATTGATAGAATATAGTTATGACATGCACGCTAATAACATCCTTCTCTATCCTTTTAATTGGCTCATAACAAAAACCTTTTGGACCATTTACATGAAAAGAGTGCTAGAAAACATTAGAAAAATGGTTAACAATAAAGAACCTTATCTTTATGAATAACAAACCCACCTCCAGCGTTAACTGAGTAAATCTTATTATTTTGTAATTTTGAAGAGTGAAGATTTTCATTCTATTGATAACAATCCTAATAAACTTTACTTGCAAGAGTCAAAACCCTGTGGTTATTGATAAAAGCGAAACTACCAAAGCCATCTTTGATTATAACGACCCCTTTAGTTTAATTAGCTTGCTGTACAACAACCAGTCTCGAGCCATCGATATGGATGCAACAGGTATGGATAAAAAAACATTAAAAACACTGGTAAAAAAAGGATGGAGCGCTACCATAGAAAAGTATTGGGATGAAGCAGATTCGTATCAGATTTATAATGAAGCTGAAGATACATTTACACAGAGCCAAGTAGACACCTCCTATTACGACCTAGCGCAAATAAATAGAATTACAATTACCAAGGATACGGTACTAAACAAATTAACAGGAGAAGGCTACATTGGTATAGATCGGTTGGCTTTTTATAAGCAATATAAAAAGGATGGAAAACATTATAAAGTGTTTGAATGTTCTTATACACAGCTAGTAGAGTTAAATGGTTTTAAGGCAAGGTATAAAACAAACGATTTGCGTGGTTTAGACACACACAAATTTCTATTGATGGAAATGTTTAAAAAGCATGAACCTAATGGTTTAGAAAACCAAAGTGCAAGCGATAT
>JBFIEB010000291.1:0-3540 GCA_041603555.1 Vicingaceae bacterium | reverse complement strand
CATCATCTTTAATCCCATGTATTGCCGTTGATTCTTTATCGATTGGTATGGTTGGATTTAGGAGTTTTGTTTTTATTTCTTGGTCACCGTTAGGCATGATTTTAACAATAGAAATTTCCACAATTCTATCAGAAGCAATATTCAACCCCGTTGTTTCTAAATCAAAAAAAGCTAAAGGTTTTGTCAGTTTTAAGTTCATTGAAATTATTATCGAGTGAGCGTAAATTCTTTAGTCATAAAGGGTATAAAATCACTTTTCCCTTTTATTATTATATTTTCAGTTAAAGGAGCAAAACCTGGAGCATCTATCATAATAGTGTAGCTTCCTGGTAATAGTGTTATAATAAACCCTCCATTTTTAGAATTTGGAGTAAAGTTTTTTTCATCTTGACTTCTGTTATTGGTAACAATTACAAAAGCATCCCTAATAGCCTCAGTTGAACCCATCTCAACAATTTTGGATTTAATAATTGTTTCTCTGGCATCAAGTTCATTAAATGTTACTTTATAGATATCCTGAAACCCTTTACTATCTTTTCTCCATGCAGAGATATAGGCATGTCTTTTATCTTCGGTAAATGAAATACAAACATTATCTCTGGTAGTATTTAAGGGATACCCAAGATTTTCTGCTTTGCTCCAAGTATTAGTCTCTGCATTCCAGGTTGACTTAAAATAGTCATACCCACCAATGGTATTATGCCCTTTTGATGAAAAATAAAGCGTAGTTCCATCATAAAAAAGGTTGGGAAAATCTTCATCATACTTTGTATTAACATTTTCTCCTAAATTTTGAGGTAATGCCCAATCTCCGGTAGGTAATTTACGGGTCATATAAATATCTTTCCTTCCTATGCCTCCTTCTCTGTGGCTTGCAAAAAATAGTGTATTTCCATCAGCTGATATAGTTGCAGCACTTTCAAATCCTTTCGAGTTAACGCTTTCCCCCATTTTAACTTTCTTTCTAAATTTCAGATCTTTAATTTCCGCTTCGTATATATCACCTTTTTCTTTAATATCATCATAATAAATGTAAAGTTTGTCAGCATTATAAGATAAACCTACAGCTTGATCATCATAGGTTGAATTTATCATTGAACTTCCCTTTTTAGCGGTAACAAATTCTCCGTCAACAACGGACGTGTAGTAAATGGCCGAAGGATAATATCCATCAAATTCTCTTGTGCCACTTTTTCTACGGGAAGTAAAAACCATAAAAGACTCATTTGGAGTTACAAATGGGTAATAATCTGGGTACTCTGAATTAATTTTGTCACCAGCATTTTCAAATGTAACATCAATGGGAACCTCAATTAATTTTTGAGCATTTTCAACCATATCCATTGCTCTATCTACTTCACCTTGCTTGGTTCCACCGCCAGTTTTAATGTAACTATTGAAGGCTTCAAATGCCTCATCGAATTTTAAATTGTAGTGGTATGCTTTACCTAGATAAAATTTTACATCTGGATCAGAGTTTCGCTCGTTTGCTAGCTCTAAGTACTTAACAGCTTCAGATTTATCTCTTTCTAAAAAAAGGACACATAAACCAGCTTTATAAGGGTATTCAATGTTCTTAGGATCTTTATCCATTAATTTTTTATAGACTGCTAGTGCATCAATATAATTGCCGAACTTAAAATGTTCTTTCGCATCAGCCGGATCTGCTTTTTGTGCAACAATTGGTTGCATAAAAAGAAAAAGTACTATACTTAATATGTATGGGTTTGTGGACTTCAAAAAAATAATTTTCTTAAGCTAAAATGCAAATTCAGTACCAAAATATAAATGTATTACTTTTTTGGGTATTTAAAAAGAAAATACAGTAAGTGGTAAGGGGAACTATTTTATGGTAATCTTGACGTATTGATATTTCTGATATTTTTCTTTATTGTTGAAATCACCAGTGTATTTTGGACCACTAACAATTGCATTGATTGCATTAACGATGATGTTATCATTATCAATACCTTTTTCTTTTAACAGCTTAATAATAGCTTGTTTTGCTTTTTCACCTCTTAGGGTTGCTAAGTTAATATTTGATTTAAAGGATTTCGTTGGTACTTTAGATGAACTAGATTCAATATTAATGTAAATTTTCCCTCCTTTGTTCACTGCCTTATCAATCATATTAGAGAATTGAGGATCAGAATAATTGATTTCTTCTTGGTTATAATTAAAATTCATTTCATAAGAAGCTATTATGATATTTGATGCCGAACTATTATTAGAATTATTGTTATTATTAGAAGTATCGGTATTAGAAGCAATAATTTTTTCTAATTTAATAGTATCAGATTCATTTATACCTAACCTGTTGCTGGTTAGATTTATAATTTGATAATTTTCACCTTCTTTTTGAAATTGATTCAATTTAATCTTTACATCAGATTCTGATGAAGCGTTTGGTAATTCTATGTAAATAATTTGTTTTTCAAAATTTGAAGCTTCAACTATTAATTCGTGTTTCCCAATACTTTGAGTTGTTAAAGAGAATTTGCCTCCATCTACTTGATAGGTCCCTATAGTATGATCAGAACTAATGTTCTTAACTACAACAGTTCCATTATTAAGTGGAGAGTCATTATTATCAACTAGCAAACCGTTTATAACGTTAATGATTTTTGTTGAACAATCAATACATAAACCATAAATATCCATTCCTCCAAGTCCTCCATCACGAGAAGATGCAAAAAAACCAGCTTTCTCTTCTGAGTCAACCACCAAATAAATATCATCTAATGGAGAATTGATAGGAATACCCATGTTTTTTGGTGTTGTCCATTCACCATTCACCAAACTACTTTTAAAAACATCATACCCTCCAATTCCTTTATGTCCTTTAGATGAAAAATATAGACTGTTCCCATCTTCAGAAATAAATGGAGAATCTTCATCAAATTTAGTATTTATAACTTCTCCTAACATTTCTGCTTCACCCCAGTTTCCTTCTGAGTTTTTAATTGATTTGTAAATATCTTTTCCTCCAATACCATTTTTTCGATAAGAAACAAAGTAAATAGTGTTTCCATCTTTTGATAGACTTACACTAGGAATATTATATTGACTAGTATTGATGTTTTTATCTAATTCTACCAAATTTGACCATTTTCCTTTTTCTAAAATTGACTTCCAAATAGCATCATTTTTATAGGTATACAATGTATTACCATCAGAAGAATAAACTATACCAGCATCGTGTTTTTTGGAATTCAAATCTTTAGGAACATATTTATCTATTTCTCCTTTGTCAGATATTAATTGCCATTCCCCATCTATTTTTTTAGCAACAAAAATATTTTCATACGGCAATAAATCTTTGTCTACCTTTTTACTTTCAGCAGTTTCTCTTCGTGATGTGAATAAAAGAATATTATCAGGTCTTTTTAGAACTGGAGCATATTCGCCATAGGATGAGTTAATACTTTTACCTAAATTTTTTATAATAGTATTTTCATTCTTACTGGCTAAGAAGGTATTCCCATTTTCACTTATTTCAATATAATAGTTGGATTGCCGCATTAACTCCTGGCCTGCATT
>JBFIEB010000290.1:0-3558 GCA_041603555.1 Vicingaceae bacterium | reverse complement strand
GGTTATGAAAAAGTAGGATCTAGAAAATCAATGGAAATAGCCATTGTTTCTTTTGGATACCATTTACAGTTAGATGAACAAGGAACAATAAAAGATGCTGGAGTTTCTTGTGGGGCAGTGGCACCAACCATCCCTTTTACTTCAATTGCGTGTGAGTTTATTATTGGAAAAAACATCAATAATATTTCAGATGCTAATAAAGAAACTTTTGCGAATAAAGTCATGGAATATGCTTCACCAATTTCAGATGTTAGAGCTTCAGAATGGTATAGAAAAGAGGTGTTATATAATTTGAGTCAAACTATTTTTAGTTAAAATGGATCAAAACGTAATAGATGAAATTATCAAATTATCTCAAAATGAGAATCCATTCGGACCTTCTCCTTTTGCGTTGGAGGCCGTGAAAAATAATTTGAGTAAGATGAGCTTATATCCAGAGCCTCATTCTAAATCTTTGAAAGATGAATTTTCAGATCATCTAGGAATTATTCCTGAGAATATTTTTGTTTGTGCGGGTTTGGTAGAATCATTAGACATTATGATTCGAAATTTTATTGCTAAAGGAGAGAACTTAATTATCCCTAAAATCACCTTTGTAGCCTATAAACTGTTAGCAAAAGTTTTTAATATAGAAACGCGATTTTCTGAAATGAAAGATTATGGGATAGATATTGATTCTATTCTCGGTAATTATGATGAAAAAACAAAACTAATTATCATCGCAAATCCAAATAATCCAACAGGAACGATTGTGTCGGAAACAGATTTGATTCGGCTAATGGAAACCATATCTTCTGATACTTTTGTGGTTGCAGATGAAGCATATTGTGAGTACGTGAATCGAGCAGATTTTCCAAAAACAATTCAACTGTTACAGCGGTATCCTAACTTAATTCTTTTAAGGACCTTTTCAAAGATATATGGATTGGCAGGATTAAGAGTGGGATTTGCAATTGCTCATGAAAACATTATAGAAAAACTAGAACATCACCAAGCACCATTTACGGTAAGTAAAGTGGCATCTATTGCTGCGACAGCGGCAATAAAGGATCATAAATTTTTAGAAAAAAGTTCTAAAAGTAATTTGGAAGCAAGAAATCTGTTGGAAAGAGAATTGTCACAATTAGGTTATAAGATAGTGCTATCACAAAGTAATTTTATTTACATCTATTTTGGATCTCAGGAGGAAAGAGATAGAGTTTGGGATATACTTTCTGATAATAATATTTTGGTGAGAAAAACAGATTCTTTCGGGGATGAAAAAGCTTTTAGAATGAGTATTCCAAAACCTGAAAATTGTCAAAAAGTGATAGATGTTATGAGGCCAAATTCAGTTGTTCAAAAATGATATGTATCATATATAAATAACGAAAAAAAACGGTTATTTAACCTACGAAAATTTAAAATAAAAATGATAGGAAATGAAAGGATTTCATGACAAGAAAAAAGGGTTTGGAATAACATACGATGATATCTATCTCGTGAATGGAGCAAGAACTCCATTTGGAAAATTATGTGGGACACTGGGACAAGTTTCTCCAACTGATTTAGGAATTTATGCTACAAAAGCAGCCATTGAAAAATCAGGAATGAAAGGGGAGGATATTGATCAGTTGATGTATGCCAATATTGGACAAAGTTCTGCGGACTCTTACTTTTTACCTCGACACGTTGGATTGTTTTCTGGAATCCCTGAAGGAGTCCCGGCAGTAATGTTACAGCGTATTTGCGGCTCAGGATTTGAAACCATTATAGCTGGAGCAGAACAAATTTCATTAGGGAAAGCTCATACTGCTTTATGCGGTGGCACTGAAAACATGACTCTATCTCCAACGGTAAGTTTTGGAAATAGGATGGGTTATCCCTTAGGAAAAATTGATTTTAAAGACATGTTATGGGAAGCACTAAATGATACGGCTGCTGTTCCTATGGGGTGTACTGCTGAAAATGTTGCCGAGAAACATGGTATTACCAAAGATGATGCAAATGAATTTGCTAAGCAGTCAATAGATAAATATATCGTAGCAAAAGAGAGAGGGTTCTTTGACGATGAAATCATTAAAATTAATTCAACCGTATTCGAAATTGAAGGATTGAATCCAAGAAAAGTCCGATTACCTAGAAATGCGGTGGATTTTAATACCGATGAAAATGTTCGTCCTGCTGATTTGGAATCAATGAGTAAACTACCTTCAGTTTTTGCTAGAGATGGTGTTCAAACTGCCGCCAACTCAAGCGGTATTGTAGATGGTGCTGCTTCAGTAGTTATTGCTAGCAAAGGATTTATAGACAATAAAGGGGTGACTCCATTATCTAGAGTTGTAGCTTCTGCAACTAGTGCTTTAGATCCAAGAGTTATGGGTTTAGGTCCGGTACCTTCTATCAAATTGGTATTAGAAATGGCTGGATTAAAATTGGATGATATCGGATTGATTGAGATTAATGAAGCATTCGCAGCCCAATTTCTAGGTTGTGAAAAAGAGTTAGGATTGAATAGAGATATCTGTAATGTAAATGGTGGTGCCATTGCATTAGGACACCCTCTTGCAGCTACTGGGACTCGTTTGTCTTTAACCTTATCTAGAGAAATGCAGGCAAGAGGAGTTAAGTATGGGATTGCCTCTGCTTGTATTGGTGGAGGACAAGGAACAGCTATTTTATTTGAAAATCCAAATGCGTAAAAAATAAGTAATGGAAAAACTAAAACAATGGCAAATGACAGAATTAAACAAAGAGTTTTCTTTGGTCGAATCAGATATGCCATCAATAAATGAAGATGAGGCAATAGTAAAGATTGCAGGGTGCGGTGTTTGTCACACCGATTTAAGTTTTTGGCATGATGGTGTAAGAACGAAAAAAGAAATGCCATTAACATTGGGTCATGAAATAAGTGGAGTAGTAGTTGATGGACCTGATATTTGGGTAAGAAAAAAAGTAATTATACCAGCTGTTCTACCATGTGGAGATTGTGAATTGTGTAATAAGGGACGTAGCAACATATGTCAAAATCAATTGATGCCAGGGAATGATTTTCACGGTGGATTTGCAACGCACATAAAAGTTCCTCACCAATATTTATGCTTAGTTCCAGATTCATTGTTAGATAAATATGAATTAGCTGAAATTTCAGTTATTGCTGATGCTATTTCGACTCCTTATCAAGTGATGAAAAAATCGGAATTGGAAAAGGGTGATTTGGCCATAGTAATAGGAGTAGGCGGAGTAGGAGTGTATGGCGCTTTGATTGCCAAAATTATGGGAGCTAAAGTATTGGCGATAGACATTAATGATGAAAAATTAGCTAATGCTAAAAAGCATGGGGTAGATGCTACTTTGAATTCAAAAGAATTAGATTATAAGGAAATAAAAGGAAAAGTAAGAGAAATAGCCAATGAATTGGGTGCTTCTAAGTACGGATGGAAAATATTTGAAATTTCGGGGACTACGCCTGGTCAGGAATTGGCATTTAGTCTTCTCACGTTCACATCAACTTTAAGTATTGTTGGATTTACCATGGATAAATTGAATGTACGTTTGAGCAATCTCATGGCCTTCGAT
>JBFIEB010000289.1:0-3575 GCA_041603555.1 Vicingaceae bacterium | reverse complement strand
TTAACTGATGCTAATAAATGGTTAAATAGCTTAGTGACTAATTCAGAATTAAATGATTATTCTGCTTTTTATGATGCTGGTTATGTTGGGTTATATGGCATGAAATCTAAGCAATTACAAGGGTTACGTAAACTTCCTAAAAATATCGGGCAGCTTGATTTTATGGGCAGAACAGAATTAACTGCTAACCTATTTCGAATCACACTTACTGAGTTAGAAATTTGGAGTAAAAAGGTAAAAGGTCAGTCAGCAATTGAAAAGATTCATTATGAAGTAGGAAAAGGAATTAGGAAATTGATTAAGGAACATACTGGTAAGTTTCCAGAACAATTACCTTTGTATAAAGGTTTAGGAAAATTGAAAAAACAAGTGAAGGCGGGTTATCAGAAAATGATAAAAATTGAAAAATAACTAATAGCCTTTAGGGAAAAAGTAAATTATCAAGTGAGAATTCATTCCAATCATTAGGGAATAAAAGTAAAACCAGTAACAAAATGAATCGAGGAAATACATGTTTCATATCCCAAACTCCCTTCAAGTAACTAAATGCTATAAAAAGCATTATAAAATGAATTCCGAAAACATAAAGAACGGGAATTGTAAATAATCCAAATAATATGAATAACCCACCTAGAAGCTCGAAGTAAGAGGAAATGAATATTGAAGTTTTAGAGAACCAATCTGGAATTCCATGTTTTATTGCATCTCCTTGAACTGCAAAGAAAACGCTTTCCAACTTAATTCGAAAAATTTTATCGTATGCCTGCAAGAAAAATAACACACCAAAAACTATTCGAATTATCAGATAAATAAATAATTCAGAGGACTCTATCATCTTCTCCACTATCGTAGATATCATCAGGTTTGTTTATTTTCGTTGTTAAAGGATACTTCTTAAATATATCTTTTACGATATTATCAATTTCGATTTTTACTTTAGTCGGTTTATATTTTAGTACGGCAATTGCTGAACCTTGCCATATCACTTGATTCTTTTTTATATCGGAAACATGTATTACTAAAGATCCTTCAGTGTAGTTATAGGTATTAATCCAACATTGAGGCCAGTAATCATACATTCCTATTCCAGAACAATTTTTAATAGTTATTTGTTGGTCTTTGATTATTATTTGAAATCCTGCTGCTAATTCGGGATTTATTTCATCAAGTATATAACCCCTTTTATTCATTTCAAATTCAATTGCCTTTTTAATACGTTTACGATTAAAGTCGTTATCATAATTAGGATAATTTTTATATTCCACTCCCAAATCTTCACTTATCGTATATGTTGTATAATCCGAAAAATCAATGTCATTATCAAAATCCGAATAAATATCAACCTCAGAACATCCAAAAAGTAATATTAAACCCAGTGAGTTAATTAATATTTTTAGTTGATAATGCATTTTTCTCATTTTAATTAAACATGAGTAAAAATATATGTCGGTTTTTTTTGAAGCAATAACATTGGTCAACAAAAAGATAAACATCCATCATTTCTTACCTTGAATGAGCAAGCTAGTTTTGGGGATTATGGTAATCCCTTATATAGTATGAAAAAGTACATTGAAAATCCTCATTCACAAGATATTAAGTCAATTTATAGTAAGCTAACAACTAATGGTAAAGGTCTTACCAATAGTGAAGCTCAAAAAAGATTAAAACAATATGGTCCAAATGAATTGCCCAAGGGAAAATCTATTTCTATTTTTCTTTTATTTCTCAAACAATTTAAAAGTTGGTTGGTTATCATTCTTATAATTGCTGCCGTTATTTCTTGGTTGGCAAATCAAATTATAGACACATGGGTCATTATTGGAGTAGTTATTATTAATGCAGGAATTGGTTTTTTACAAGAGTATCGTGCAGAAAAGGCGATAGCATCTTTGCAAAAAATGATTGTTAAAACAGCTAAGGTATTACGTGATGGTAAAGTAATCACAATAAATACGACCCAACTTGTACCAGGTGATGTAATAATATTGGAAGAGGGAGATAGTGTTCCTGCGGATGGAAGAGTTTTTCAATCCAAAAATTTAAGAACCATTGAGGCATCATTAACTGGGGAGTCACTTCCTGTTTCCAAAAAAGAAGGAAAATTTCCAACTGAAACAGCATTAGCAGATTGCAAAAATATGGTTTGGAAAGGCACTTTTGTTGCAGGTGGTTATACTAAGGTAATTGTAACTGGAACAGGGAAAAACACTGCTTTAGGAGAAATATCCGAAACGCTGGATAAAATTGAAGTAAAAAGAACCAATTTTATGAAAAAGACAGATGTTTTAGCAAAACAAATGTCAATTATTGCGATTTCAAGTGCCGCATTAATCTTTTTGGTCGGATATTTCTATAGGAATTTTGAAATACAAGAAATTCTGCTTATCTCTATTGCTGCATTAGTAGCCGCTGTACCAGAAGGCTTGCCAGCTGTAATTACAATTGTTTTGGCTATAGGAGCACATCGGATGGCGAATCGAAATGCCATTGTTAGAGAATTTACAGCAACTGAAACCCTAGGTGCAGTTACCACTATCCTAACAGACAAGACAGGAACGCTTACGCAAAATTCATTGACTGTTAAAAATGTCTTTCTTCCTGGGGAAAGCGACTTTTTTGTTACTGGAGAAGGATGGTTTCCTGTTGGAAATTTCAAACAAGAAGATGTTATTATTGAAATAGAAGAAAATAGTCAATTGCAAAAGCTATTAACAATTGCTGCCGCTTCCAATAATTCAGAATTCAATCATGACAAAAAATCCAACACCTATGAATTAATTGGTGATCCTACAGAAGGAGCATTAGCTGTTTTAGCAAAAAAAGCAGGCATACATCCAGAACATTTCAATGAAAGAAAATTAGATGATCTTCCTTTCGATTCTTCAATAAAACTAAGAGCTACCCTTATAAAAGAAGAAAAACACAAAGAGCTTTATGTGACAGGAGCTCCGGAAATTTTACTGGAACGGTCGATGTCTGTTTTAACCCCCAAAGGGCTGATGAAGCTTAATAAAGCCGAAAAGGAAAAAATCCAACATAAAATTGATGAATGGGCTCATCATGCTATGCGAATAATTGCATTGGCATATAAAAAGCAACATGCCAAAAATATAGATGAGGAAGCGATTGACGAATTGGTATTTGCAGGAATAGTAGGAATGATTGATCCTCCAAGACCAGATTCAGAAGAAGCAGTAAAAAAATGTAAAAAAGCCGGTATTCGCGTTATGATGCTAACAGGAGATCATGTTAATACAGCTGTGGCAATTGCAAAAGCATCTGGCATTATTGAAGACGGAAACGAAAGTGATACTAGAGCCTTGACGGAATATCAGTTACTTCAGTTGGACGATGATGAATTTGATGAAGCGATTAGTAACGTATCTATTTTTGCACGCCTTACACCTAATATGAAACTTAAAATAGCAAAGCGACTACAAGAATTGGGGCAGCTGATTGCCATGACAGGGGATGGGGTAAATGATGCACCTGCCTTAAAACAAGCTGACGTTGGTATATCAATGGGTATTATGGGTACTGACGTAGCTCGGGAGGCCTCAGATGTAGTACTTGCT
>JBFIEB010000288.1:0-3591 GCA_041603555.1 Vicingaceae bacterium | reverse complement strand
ACCAAGATTCCTAAAAAGATAAATGAGTATTGAAGATTGTTTCTACGGCCTGTAGCTTCAGCTTCTAATCTTGCTTGTTCTTTAGCTTCATTCTCTTTTACTATCTGAGCTTTCTCAAACTCATACTGGGTTTGTTGTCTTATGGTAGCTTTTTGAGTTGCTTCATTATTGATGGAGTCTTTCATTTGGACATGGAGTTTGTACATTTCTAATGCTTTCATTCCTTTACCTTGTTTTTCATAGACTTGACTTAATAATTCTGCATTGGCTGATATTACTCGAGCAGCCTTTCCTTCCTGAGCCATTTTTAATCCTCTGGAGCTATGGTCTTTAGCAGCATGCAAATTACCTAACATTAATTCTAATCTCCCAAGGTTGCATAATGACGTAGCAATAGCTTCTTTATTTCCTATTTCTTCCTTAATGACTAAGCTTTTATAGAAGTATTCTAAGGACTTAGAAAAATTGCCTTGTCTGTGATAAAGGGTTCCAATGTTGTTAAAGGATTCAGCCATGTCTTTTTTATTTCCCATTTCTTCACTGATGATTAAACTTTTATTGTAATACTCCAATGCCTTGATATCATTACCCTGATTTGTATAAATAACTCCTATATTATTTAAAGAATTGGCTGCGCCTTTTTTATCCCCAATTTCTTCTCGGATGGTTAAACTTTTATGGTAATACTCCAATGCTTTAGAGATGTCGCCCTGATTTCTATAAATAACCCCTACTGCATTAAAGCATTGAGCAAGGCCATGCTTATCTCCTAATTTATCCCTAATAGTTAAGCTTTTATGGTAATACATTAATGCACCTTTAATATTCCCCTGTTGCAGTTCCAAATACCCAATGTTGTTTAATGATCCGGCAAGCGAGATTCTTAATGCTTTATTTTCTTGTTGAGCCGGGTGCTTTAATAACGCTTTTTTTATTAGATGATGTTGATAGAACTGATATTTGCTCCAGTCATCGTGCATCATGTTTTCACAGATGTCCTTAAGTGCATTTACCTTAGCTGTATCATCTTTGGCAGAATGATAATCCTTCAATGAACTTTCCAACAGCTCCCTATCCCTTTCTGATAATTCATCCAACACCAAACTATCAACAAGGTAATATTCTTTATCAGCAAACCCGCCTGTCCGGCTGGCAGGCTCTTGAGCTACTCCATTAAATGAAATTAGAAACAGTAATATGTAGAAGATGTGTTTCACACCCTCACTCCTATTACACACACATCATCAATCTGTTCTAAAGAACCTTTCCAAGTTTCAAAAGATTCATCGATGATGGTTTTCTGTTCTTCCATAGATTTATCCTGAATACTTAGTAGTAATTCTCTAAAAGCTTTGGCTTTGAACTTTTTTCCTTTTTCTCCACCAAACTGATCTACATATCCATCTGAGAATATATATAAACTATCTCCTTGTTCTAAATCAAAACTATGCATTGTATACGGTTTAGGGTTATCAAACTGACCTATAGGCTGTTTATTAGCTTTAGTCTCTAATAGCCCACCATTTCTTATAATCCATAAAGGATTGAGAGCTCCAGCATATTGTAGTTTGTTTCCTACAATACTACACAAGGCTATATCCATACCGTCCTTTACATCTTCCTCAGATTTTTCAAACTCTTGGATTACTATTTCTCTTGTCTTAGTGAGGATTTCACCTGGGTCTGTTAATCCATATTCTCTAACACTTCTATTTAATGCGTTGTTGCAAACTACTGACACCATAGCTCCAGGAACTCCATGTCCCGTGCAATCTGCGGCCGCAAACAATACCTTATTATCTTTATGTTCCATCCAGTAGAAATCCCCGGCAACAATATCTTTCGGTTTGTAAAGGATAAAAGATTCTTTCAAGTGTTCTTTAACAGTTTTAATGGGTGGTAAAAGTGCAGCTTGAATACGTTTAGCGTAAGCTATACTTGCCTTTACATCTTCCAAAATATGTTCAATCTTCTCTTTTTGGCCAGCAATTTGATCATTTTTAAGCTTATAAATCTTTTGTAACTGGTTTGAGCTCAATTTCATATTAAGCTCATCATATTTTTGATAAGAATAAGTAGCTGATTCCCATAACTTGTTTTTTAAATAGGCTTGTGCTAATAAATGATAACAATTCATCATCTTCTGTTTAGCTTTATATAATATGCATATTTCCAATGCTTCATCTAATTTTGAAATAGCATTATCTATTTCCTCCAACTCAATTAAAGTTGCACCAAGACCTATTAATGCAGTTGAAGTTGCATTCATTAAATTTGCCTCTTTTCTAATATTAATACTTTGCTCAAAGTGTTCTTTAGACAACTTAAGTTCTGATGTTCTGTAATAGAATACTCCAAGGTCACAAAAGGTTCTGGAACGTTCTGAATTTGTCACACCTCTAATGTCAAGGGTTTTTTTAAAATACTCTAAAGCTTCAGGGTAATTCTCTTCAGCCATATTCAAGTTACCCAATCCATTATAGGATCTAAATAAACCACTTGCATCTTTAATGTTTTCAGCCATTTTTTCTGCTTTAAGATAGTTGCTTCTTGCAGCCTGATAATCATAGATGCTCATATTAATTTCTGCTAATTGATAATAACAATAACACCTATATAAAGCAATATTCCCACTTGCGTTAATATTATCAATTCCTTTGTATAAATAATTAACAGCCCTATCAATTTCACCAAGGCTTCTACAGTTTGCACCAAAAATCATATAACTTAGTCCTAATAAATCTTGATGCTTAATTTTTGAGAATATGTCAATAGCTTTTAAAACAACCTCACTTGTTTTATCAAAATGGGTTTGATAATAATAAGTTATGGCATCAAGTAAATTTCTTAAGCCAACAACCAATTCAGATGATGGTTCTATTAACAATAGTTGTTGCCTTAAACAATCATAATACTTCCGTATAAAATCTGGATTACCAGCAGCAATTCCAATGGCGTATTGTGAAACTGTCAATTCCAAATCTGCTAATGACTTTTGGCTTTTACCAAGTAGTTTGTCTAATATTATATTATGATTATTGATGGTGCTAAAATACTAATTACCTAACACTTCCCTCCCGCTTATTAATTAGCCATTGTGCCAAATAACCCGTGGTGCTAAACTGGTTGGCTAAACCTACAACCACCACGCAAAGACAAAACCAACTACAAATGCACAAATAATTCCTACAACAAATTCTATTGCCATTCTTTTTGAAGGATATGTAGTTAAAAGGATTCTATCAATATCTCTTGGGATAATCTTAACTAAGGAAATTATTCCACCAAAGATTAATCCAGCAGAAATAGTATCCTCAGGTAATGCATCCTTAACCCAATGATATACCAACGCCCAAAGAGCACATTGTACAACTACAGCTAACAGTATTTTTCCTATAGTTGCTCCGCCTTTTGGTAAAACTTTTACTGCAGGGTGTCCTTCTTCTGAGCCATAAAGTTTATCTACAGGAGGGTTAAAAAATAAAATTGCAGCAGCTACAAACCAAGCACCAGTGGCAATTCCTATAGCAATAAGGTAATCCATATCTTATAAGTTTTGTGAGCCACTAATATAATTAATAATTAGACATT
>JBFIEB010000287.1:0-3606 GCA_041603555.1 Vicingaceae bacterium | reverse complement strand
GGAACTACTGTAATGGTGGGTATTGCTTATTTTGGTGGAAGTTTAGTATTAAAAAGTATTAATGTTGAAGACTCACACTTGCTAACTGGAGGTGAATTTATTACTTATATTTTAATCTTTGCAAGGTTGCTAAACCCAATAAAATCTTTTTCTACTGCCTACGCTAATGTAAAAAAAGGGGCAGCGTCTGTAGATAGAATTGAGGCTATTACTTCTTCAGAAAACAACATTAAAGACCCTATTTCTCCTAAAGTTATTAAAGAGTTTAATAACGCTATAGAATATAAAAATGTAACTTTTTCTTACAACAATGAGCCTGTTTTAAAAGACATTAATTTGAAAATTGAAAAAGGTAAATCAATTGCGCTAGTTGGTGAATCGGGAGGTGGGAAATCTACGCTTGCTGATTTATTACCTCGTTTTTATGATATAAAAAATGGCGAAATTGAAATAGATAGCATCAACATTAAAGATATAACACTAAATAATTTGCGCTCTTTAATGGGTATAGTTACTCAAGAATCAATTTTGTTTAATGAAACTGTTTACAATAACATTGCCTTTGGTGTAGAGAATACAACTAAAGAGCAAGTAATCGCAGCAGCTAAAATTGCCAATGCTCATGAGTTTATATTGGAATTGGAAAATGGATATGAAACTAATATTGGTGATAGAGGTGGTAAACTTTCTGGTGGTCAGCGGCAACGACTAAGCATTGCCAGAGCTGTACTTAAAAATCCACCTATTTTAATTTTAGATGAGGCCACTTCAGCTTTAGACACTGAATCAGAAAAACTAGTACAAGATGCCTTATTTAAATTAATGGAGAACAGAACTTCGATTGTTATTGCTCATAGGCTTTCTACCATACAGCATGCAGATGAAATTTTAGTGGTTCAAAAAGGAGAGATAGTTGAGCGGGGAAATCATGTAGATTTATTACAACAAGATGGTGTTTATAAAAAACTTTCAGACTTACAGACTTTTGCAAGCTAAGAGCAATGTCATACCGATCGTAGTGGAGGTATCTTTGTGATTTCTTGTTCTCAAGCCAAAAGATTCCTCGATTTCGCTTCTCTTCACTCGGAATGACACTCTATTAAAAACTTTTTCCTATCTTTAAAACTTACTAAACAAGCAATAATCATGAAAATATTTCTAACTCTTTTATCCATATTTACTTTTACTTTATTTCTTTTTATCACTTCTTGTGGTGGAGATGGACCTACAGATGAAATGATTGAGGCGGAAGAATTTGTTGATGATGTAAATGCAGAAGAAACTGCTGCAGATACAAGTGCTACAGGTGTTTACCAGGAAGAAGTTGATGAGAATGAAGAAACATCTCTACAAAATGCGCTAGCTGGCGAAAAAGAGCCTGTGGTAGAAGAAGGAGGGATGTCTTTTTGCGATTGTGTTAAAAAGAATAAAGAACTATCAGATTTAATGCTCGAAACCGAAGATGATGCTGTTTTTGATAAAGCCATGGCAGATTTAGAAGCCATGAAAACTGATGAATGTAAAATTTTATTTGCCGGCAAACAAAATACCATAGACGAAAAGAAGGCACACGAGCGAAAGGTGAAGAGGTGTTTAAGTAATTAAATGATTACTAAAATTAATCAAGTACAACTCTTTTTTTGCTCTTGTAATAGCAGTATACAACCAACGTAAATACTCTACATTAATCATTTCATCAGTTAAGTAGCCCTGATCTACAAAAACAGCATCCCATTGTCCTCCTTGCGATTTATGGCAGGTAACAGCGTAGGCAAATTTTACCTGTAAGGCTTGGTAATATGGGTTTTTACGAATGAGTTCATTACGCTTTTTACGGTTAGGTTCGTGATCATAATCTTCAGAAACAGCTTCGTATAACTCTTTAAATTTATCCGAAGGCAAAGATGGAGATTCTGTTAATAAACTATCCATTAGAATTTTTACCTCTAAATTTGGCTCATTTGGATAGTCAATCATTCTTAACGTTACATTGGCAAATCGGAACCCATAAAGCTCTTCTTCTCCTTTTATTTTTAATAGTTCCACAATATCTCCATTGGCAATAAATCCTGCTTTAGAATCATCCGTTAACCAATAATAATTGTTCTTCACCACCATCATATAATCCCCAGCAGCAATCTCATCCTCTAACCATTTTATTCTTGCCCTTATTTGTAAGTTAAAAAGATTAGCCCTTTTATTACTTCTAGTAATTAACATTACATTATCATCCCCAAATTTTCCATAGGCATCACTCAGTTCATCTTCTAACTCTACTCCAGTTATTGTTTTTACATCTGCTTTGTTTATAGAGCTAAATAAGGGCAATTCATTATTTTTTAAAGCAATTTTATTTCTTAAATAAGTAGCATTAGTTAAAATTTCTGAATCCTGCTCTTGCCGAACCACCTCATTTAATTCGTTAAACTCAATGTTCAACTGATAGGATTTATACAAAAAATCTTCATCTAAGGCAGGGCTAATTTCCATCCCTACCGGTGGTAGCTGAGCAGTATCTCCAATCAGCACTAATTTACAATTCGTACCGGCATATACAAACTCTAGTAAATCATCTAATAAACTTTTGCTCTCACCCCACTGCTTAGAGCTCAAGCCTCCCCCATCTCCAATCATAGAAGCTTCATCAACTAAAAATATAGTGTTTTGAAATTTATTTTGTTTTACCACAAACCGTGTAAATCCATCGCCACCGCTTTTCAACTGATAAATCATTTTATGAATGGTAAAAGCTGGTTTATTCGCATAATTGGCCAATACCTTTGCAGCTCTTCCAGTTGGTGCTAGCAATACAGAATCATAATGAATTTGAGGCAAGGTTTTTACCAAAGCCCCAACCAGCGAAGTTTTACCAGTGCCTGCATAGCCTTTTAACACAAACAAGTGCTTCTCAACTTTAAAAAAAATAAAATCGGTTAGCTCTCCAATTACTACTAATTGATTTTTAGTAGGCTGATAACCAAAGTTTTCGAGTAATGATTTGTGAAATAAATTTTGCATTTTTATCCTATTATTTCCCTCTTAGAAAAGAGGATTAGGGAGATTGAAGTAATCAATTTCCATTCTTCTATAAAAAGATCCCCCATTTCAGGGGGATAAGTTCAATTTCATGTTTTGTTTAATTCTTTCAGAATTTTCCAAAATATGGTTTCACTAAATTAGCCTTTAATGAATAGATTTTGCCTTTTGTTAATTAATAAATCTTTTTATACTATTAATTTTACTTTTTGAGTTATTAAAGGAGAAAAAAAATTGTAGATTTGTGACAAACCAATAAAAGCTATTATTTATGAAAATTGGAATACAAGCTGGGCTAGCAATCTTATCCATATTTGTTGCTTACTTAATTTGGAATAGTATTGACAGTAAAATAATTCTTACTGAAAGTGTAGAGGCCAGAAATAAAGTTATTTACGAGAAGCTCGAACAAATTAGAGATGCTCAAGTAGAGTATAAAAAAATAAGAGGTTCTTATGCCGGCACATTTGATGAGCTTATCGATTTCTTACAAAATGATTCTATCGTATTAGTAAAAATGGAAGGGGAAGTACCTGATAGTCTATTGGGTAGAGAGTCTGAAGCTTTAGC
>JBFIEB010000286.1:0-3621 GCA_041603555.1 Vicingaceae bacterium | reverse complement strand
GAATCAAAATAACATAATTTTGAAGCATTAAAAATAAGTTTAAAAATGGAAACTCTGGGAGAAAAGAATTCTACTACAGAAAAGAAAGGAAACAAAACCAATAAATTTTTAGTGGTTGTAACTATTTTATTATTTGGTTTTTGTGGTTATTTAATTTGGCAGAACTTAGAGTTACAGAAGTTATTAGAGACTGGTGAAATAGCTTTTGAAGAGGTATCAACAGAAAGAAATCAAGTACAAGCCGAACTGGAAGAAATGTTAGCAAAGTACAAAGAAATGGAGGAAAACAACGAAGAATTAAGCGAAGAATTAGAAGCAGAAAAAGTTAAAATCGAAGATCTCATTAAAAAAGCTAAGGGTAAAGATTGGTCAATTTATAAACTTAGAAAAGAAACGGAAACGTTAAGAACAATTATGAAAGGGTTTGTTGTTCAGATTGATTCTCTAAATCAAATTAACGGAAGACTTAAAGAAGAAAATACTGTAGTAAAAACAGAATTAAGTTCTGAAAAAAATAAAACAAAAAATCTAACAGAAAAAAACGAAGATTTAGCCGATTTAGTTACTGTAGCGTCTTACCTAAAAACATCTAATTTAAAATCTTATGCGGTAAGAGTAAAAAATGATAATACTGGTAAACCTACAGATAGGGCAAAAAAAACTGGGAAAATTAGAACTGAATTTTCTATACTTAAAAACAGCATCACTATTTCAGGAAAAAAATGGATTTATATTCGAATCCTAACTCCTGATGGAAAAGTACTATCAGAAAAAACAGATGATAGTAATAAATTTGACTTTAATGGAGTGAGGGGTCTTTATAGTTCCAAAAAACAAATAGACTATAAAAACCAAGAACAAACATTAGCTATAGATTGGAAAAAAACTGAAGAATTTCCAGTAGGAGAATATAATGTTGAAGTTTATGCTGATGGAGTCGATATTGGCAAGACTAAATTTTCTCTTAAATAAAAATCTGATAGTAATTTTCATATGACAAAATCATTTTTTACAGCTGTTTTGTTGGTTGTATTAGTGCAGACAAGTTCTGGCCAAACTATAGAGGCTGAAACTAAATTAAAAAAACAAAAAAAAGATAGCTTAGAAGGTTGGCAAGCTGGTGGTGTTGTTTCTTTAAACCTTGCCCAAGTTAATTTAACAAATTGGTCAGCTGGTGGTGAAAATTCTTTATCAGTTACAGGATTAATAAATGTCCTTGCCAATTATAAAAAAGGCAACTCTACTTGGGATAATGACTTTGATTTAGCTTATGGCGTTTTACAACAAGGTAATGCTAACGTTCAAAAGACAGACGACAAAATTGATTTTACTTCAAAATATGGTCGGAGAGCATTTAAAAACTGGTATTATGCTGGGTTAATAAATTTCAAATCACAAATGACTGCTGGATACAACTATCCTGATGACAGCACTGAAGTTTCTAATTTTATGTCCCCAGGGTATATTCTTGGAGCAATAGGTATGGATTTCAAACCAAGCAAAGTGTTTACTTTATTTATCTCTCCAATTACAATTAAGACAACAATCGTTAATGATCAAAATTTAGCAAATGCTGGTGCTTATGGTGTTGAATCGGCAGGATTTGATACATTCGGAAACGTAATTACAAAGGGAAAAACAATACGTTCAGAGTATGGTGGATATTTAAGGACTGTATTCAAAAAAGACATTATGAAAAATGTTAATTTACTAACTAAACTTGAATTGTTTTCTAATTATTCGGAAGAACCAGATCATATTGATGTCAACTGGGAAGTTTTAATAGTAATGAAAGTCAATAAATTTATCTCTGCAACTATCTCAACTCAGTTATTGTATGACCATGATATTGATATTTCAATTGACACTAATGGAGATGATATCCCTGATAGATTTGGGCCAAGAACTCAATTTAAAGAGGTTCTGGGAATTGGGATCTCTTACAAATTTTAAAATTTATTCATAAGAATTATCAAACCCTAATAGTTCTTTCATTTGCTTTTTTCTTTTATAATTTTAAAAGAAAAAGCTACTTTCACTTTTAATTAACTGTTGCTAAAGGCAACCAAATTTATAAACTCTCGTCTTTGTTTTAAATATATGGATCCTAAAGATCAGAATATTTTAGATGACATAGTAAAAAAATGTGTCAAAGGTGATCGGAAGGCTCAGCAAGAACTGTACAAAATTTTTTACAGGAAAATGATGGGAGTATGTTATAGATACACCAACAATGCTGAAGATGCTAGGGATATATTACAAGATGGATTTGTGAAAGTGTACAGTAATTTAAAGAAGTACAATTTTAAAGGTTCTTTGGAAGGTTGGATTAGAAGAATAATGGTAAATACCGCCATTGATCATTTTAGGAAACATAAAAATGTTTTCATGGTTAATGATGATGAAGGTTATATTCTTGAAAATAGTAAAGTTGAAAGTTCTGACTCAATATATAGTCAATTTGGTGAAGATGTAATTATGGAAGCAATTCAATCATTAAGCCCAGCTTATCAAACTGTTTTTAACTTAAATGTTATTGAAGGCTATCAACATAAAGAGATTGCTGAAAAATTAAACATAAGTGAAGGAACTTCTAAATCGAATCTTGCTAAGGCAAAACAAAATTTAAAAAGAATATTAATAGAAAAAGAAGCCAGATTAAAACATGGATAATTTTGATAAAATCATAAAGCAAAAAGTTGAGGAATTTGAAGTTCCTTACAATGAAGCGCATTGGGCTGAAATGGATGGAAGACTTAATTCAATTCGTGCTGCTAAAATTAAGAATACAATTTTCGGTTCAGTTGCGACAATAGCTGTAATAGCTCTTTCAACTTATTTGATTTTTTCCTACAACAATAATGTTACGGTTGAGGATAATGATTATATAACCGAAAATAAAACTTCGGAAGGCTCTATTAACCACCATATTGAAAATAATAACAATGAAACTGTTATCGGAACTAATGATATGGTTGAAAATAATACTATCGTTGTCGAAGAAGAAAATACTCATAATCTTAAAGAAGAATCTTCAATAGAAACAATAGAGGATTTCGAAAAAGAAAAGATCGAAACTAATTCTTCGCCAGTTCAAGAAGATAAGAAAATTTCAAATGAAATTGAAATTGAAGGAGATATTGTTAATACTGGTTTTATTGTATATAACAATAGGGTTTGTTTAGGTGAGGAAGTAAGTTTTGAAGCTTTAGAAACAAATCAGCCTGTTGCTTACACATGGAATTTTGGTGATGGCACAATCTCCCATAAAGCTAATCCAACGCATGTTTATAAAAGTAGTGGAGATTATACTGTTACATTATCTTTATTAAATAGGCAAAAAGGGGTTGAATATCCATCATCTATAGAAGAAAATGCTGTTATTATTTTAGATTTACCTGATGTAGAATTTACTTATTCTGAGGTATCACTTAAGTATGATGATAATACACTAAAATATCCTTATACTGAATTCAGTATCAAAAGTAAAGACAAGGAAAATACATACAATTGGATATTTGGAAATGGAATGAAATCGACATCGATTAATGCTAAGACTATTTATAAAAAAGCGGGAAGTTATGACGTGACTTTAGTGGCTACAAATTCTAATGGTTGTAT
>JBFIEB010000285.1:0-3629 GCA_041603555.1 Vicingaceae bacterium | reverse complement strand
CTGAGCAACCAAAAACAGCCTAAAAGCAGCTCCAATAGTTCTTGATAATAAGAAAAAACTCGCTCCTGTTTTGTAAGAGTAAAAACCAAATCTATCATCTAAATAAGTGTATATGGAAGTTAGGTTTAACCTGTAGTATAAAGGCATCAATACAGTTGCAATAACAACATACCCAGCAAAATAGCCCAACACCATTTGCATATAAGAAAACTCACTAACGCCTACCCACCCCGGAACTGATATAAAAGTAACACCAGAAAGCGAGGCCCCAATCATACCAAAAGCAACTAAATACCAGTGAGATTTATGGCTCCCTATAAAAAAAGCATCATTATTTGCTCCTTTAGAAGTTACACGTGAAATCAATATTAATAAGGCAAAATAGCCAAGTATAAAAAGTATGACAGTTGTGGGGTTCATTGTTGAAACAAAAGTGGATAAAATTCTTTATTTTCACTCTGAACATATTAATTTTGATTCACATTAAATTGTTAACAGATTACATGATAAATCAAATTTCATCATCTCCCTTTAACAGTGCTGTCGAAAAACTTGCATCGTTACCTGGTATAGGTAATAAAACAGCCTTAAGACTCGTTCTTCAATTGCTTAATAGGGATAAGGAAGAGATTGAAGCATTTGGAAAGGCTTTTATTGGGTTAAGTGATGAAATCCAATACTGTGATTCCTGTTATAATATTTCTGATACTCCAACTTGCTACTTATGTTCTAATCCATCTAGGAGTGGTAGTGTAATTTGTGTTGTTGAAAATATTTTAGACGTTATAGCCATAGAAAAAACAAATCAATTCTCAGGAAAATTTCATGTCCTAGGTGGCATTATTTCTCCTATGGAAGGTATTGGTCCAAATGATATAAAAATTCCAGAGCTAATTAAAAGGATAAATGAGCAACAACCAAAAGAAATTATCATGGCTCTCAGTACTACTATGGAGGGTGATGCCACCAATTTTTATATCTATAAAAAATTAGCTCATTTAGATATTGAAGTAACTACTATTGCTAGAGGTGTTGGTATTGGTGATGAAATAGAATACACAGATGAACTAACTCTCGGCAGGTCATTACTTAACAGAATTCCTTTTAAAAATACGCTTGAATTGAAATAATGAAATTATCTATTATCATAGTCAATTATAATGTAAGGCATTTTTTAGAGCAGTGCTTAGTTTCGGTTAACAAAGCAACTGTTAATATTGCAGCTGAAGTCTTTGTGGTAGATAATAATTCTCCAGATGATTCTGTAGAAATGGTGAAAGATAATTTTCCAGATGTTATATTGATTCATAATAAAGAAAATGTAGGTTTTTCTAAAGCAAATAATCAAGCAATAGATCAATCTAAAGGAGAGTATGTGTTGCTTCTAAACCCTGACACAGTTGTTGAAGAAGATACCTTTGAAAAATGTATTGAGTTTATGGATACTCATCCAGAAGGTGGTGGATTGGGTGTTAAAATGATAGATGGCAATGGTAAATTTCTACCCGAAAGTAAAAGAGGGTTACCCACTCCAGCCGTTTCTTTTTATAAAATATTTGGATTGTCAAAGGTATTTCCAAAATCTAAAATCTTTGCGAAGTACCATTTAGGTTATTTAAAAGAAGATGAAACCAATGAAATTGAGGTGCTTTCTGGTGCTTTTATGTGGATGAGAAAATCTGTATTAGACAAAACGGGTTACCTAGACGAAACATTTTTTATGTATGGGGAAGATATTGACTTATCTTACAGAATTACTCAAGCTGGTTTCAAAAATTATTATTTACCTTCTGTTAAGATAATCCATTATAAAGGGGAGAGCACAAAAAAAGGGAACATAAATTACGTTTTTGTTTTCTATAATGCGATGATAATATTCTCTAAAAAGCATTTTGCTAAAAAGGCAAAAACCTTTTCTTTTTTCATCAACATAGCAATCTACATTAGAGCTTTTTTAGCAATATTATTTAGGTTTACCGCTAAAATTAGGCTACCATTAACTGATATTGTATTGATCACCATTTCATTGGGAACATTAAATTACCTCAAACCTTATGCTGGATTTCCCAACCAAATTGAATTTTCAAATAACTATGAAATACTAAATGTGATATCCGTTTTTTTTGCATTTCTTATTGGGTTATTTTTTAGTGGAGGTTACTCTAAAAGTATTAGTATTAAAAAAACTTTTTTAGGTGTTCTTCTTGGGGGAGGAATTCTATCTTTATTTAACCTAGCATTCCCATCATCATCATCTTTTTCTTATAAATATTTATTGAGTATAATTGGAGTTATTCTCATTATAATTCCTCTTAACAGGCTTTTGCTAGACTTCTTCGATCAAATAAAACTTAGAAAAGAAAAAATAAAGACAACTATTATTGCTGGAAATATTGATTTTATTAAACAAATAAAAAAAACTATTGAGCAAAAACAACCTTTGGTAAAGATATTAGCTCTGAAAGAAAATAACTCATTTAATGAGAATGATTCCAAAAGTTATATTGGAAAACTTTATCAGTTACCTGATTTAATTTCAATTTACAATATAAACGAAGTTATATTTTCGTCTCAAGACATTAATTATAAAGATATCATTACAGAAATGAATTTGAGCAAAAATAGAGATGTGGATTATAAAATATCATTAAATTCGCAATTAATTATAGGTAGCCAAAAAATAGAAAAAATATAGACAAGATGAAATATTTAATCCTTCCATTTTTATTACTTTTTGTATTTAATAAAAGTAATGCTCAAGAAAATAGTAAAATTAGTTTAGGTCCAGAAGCAGGAGTAAATTTAATTCATGCTGAAAAGACTGATCTCGGAAGTGATTACAAATTAGGAATGCATTTTGGAGTGCAAGTAAAATATCGTATTAATTATCATTTTGCAGTAAGTTCTGGTATATACGCAACAGAAAAAAAGAAAAAGTACACTTTCGTTGATACAACTACTACACCTGACCTGGTTGGAGGATTGCTTGGTGGGTTTCTTGGTAATGGCGGAAGCGGTGAAGCTGATGTTTATAATACTACAAAAGGTTTAGTTACTGAAATGTATTTAGAATTACCTATTTTACTTCATTACAAAATTCACAATTTAGACTTTTTTGCAGGTCCTTATGCTGGTATTTTGTTAAGTGCAAATAGAAAAGAAGTAACCACTTCTGAATCTACAGCCTTGGATCCAACAAGTTTAATACCTGATAGCCTTGGCTTAGGCGGACTTGGTGGTTTATTATCAGGCTTAACTGGACCCCCTGATTTAGGTACAGTAAAAAGCAACTCAAAAGATGGGTTAGCATCAACTGATTTTGGAGTAATAGGTGGTATAGGTTATCACGTGGATAATTTACAATTTAATCTAATGTATACTTTTGGTTTTTTGGATTATAGAACAGGTATAGAAAATGAAGATTTAAACAATCATCAAGTTATTCGATTTTCTGTTGCTTATTTATTCAATTTCAAGAAAAAAGAAACTATTAGTAACCCTAGATTAGAGTAAAAATACTTTTACAATTCATATTTAAATCTTAACTTGTACGCTCAATTTTAGTACTAATTTTGTACTAAATTATTTACTTAAATTCTTCACCATGACAAAAGTTCACAATTTTAGTG
>JBFIEB010000284.1:0-3681 GCA_041603555.1 Vicingaceae bacterium | reverse complement strand
TAGAAATGGGAGCATTTCAATTAACTTTGCAATCAAAAGTAGTATAAATTTTATTCATCGAAATGATAACTTACCCAAATGCTAAAATAAATATAGGATTGAATGTTGTTGAAAAACGAGCTGACGGATTTCATAACATAGAAAGTATATTTTACCCTGTTTTTGATGTGCATGATATTTTAGAGGTTATTGAAAGTGATGAAAATAACATTGAATTTAGTTCTACAGGTATTGAAATTCCTGGAGATATAGAGTTAAACTTATGTTTAAAAGCGTATCATTTATTAAAAGAAGACTTTCCCATCCCATCTGTTAAAATTCATTTACACAAAATGATACCCATTGGTGCTGGGTTGGGTGGTGGTTCATCTGATGCTGCATTTATGCTGCTGTCTTTAAATGATATTTTTGATTTGGGATTAACAACTTCTCAATTAATTGATTATGCCAGAAAATTAGGAAGTGATTGCGCTTTTTTCATAGAGAATAGGCCAGTATATGCTTTTAATAAGGGTGATGAGTTTGAGCAGATTGAATTAGATTTATCTGATTATGATGTTTGGGTTGATTGTCCTGAAATTCACATTGGTACCGGTGAAGCTTATGCTGGAATTGTGGCTAATACTTCTAAAACCAATTTAATGGAATTGATTAAAACACCTATTTCTAATTGGAGAAATAAAATAAAAAATGATTTTGAAAATTCCATATTCCCGAACTATCCTCAAATAGCAGCTTTAAAGGAAGAAATGTACAAAAATGGTGCGATTTATGCTGCTATGACCGGAAGTGGTTCTGCTGTTTATGGAATTTTTAATAAGTAGCTGTAACTTTTTAGAACTTTAGTTCGTCACAATATCAAACAACATCATTTAATGACCGTTGCCAAGTATAACGAAAGCATAGACAAGTATTCTGATAATCTTTATCGGTTCATCTTAAAAAATATTAGAGATGAAGATAAGGCTAAGGATTTAGTGCAAGACAGTTATGTTAAGTTTTGGGAAAAGAAAGATAATGTGGATGAGTCAAAAATAAAATCATATTTGTTTACTACGGCTTACCATACCATGATTGATATGATAAGAAGAGAAAAAAAGCAAGGGTCTTTTGATGATGTAAGAGAAGAAAGTTATAGCACTGAATCAAGTTATTCTGATTTACAAGAAATTTTGCATGAAGCCATAGAGCAATTACCAGAAGACCAGAAAGCTGTGATATTGTTAAGAGATTATGAAGGGTATGCTTATGATGAAATTGCTGAAATAACCAATATGACTGAGTCGCAAGTAAAGGTATATATTTTTAGAGGCAGAAAATTTTTAAAAAATTATTTAGGAAGTGTTGAAGCATTGATATGAATTTGATTACAAGAAATAACTATGAAGCTTATATGCTTGATTATGTTGAGGAGAATTTAGCTCCTGAACTAATTGCTGAGTTGATGTTGTTCCTTGAAAACAATCCAGACTTAAAAGAAGAGTTAGATGCATTTGAAGTGCATAAATTGACTCCAACAGAGTTGACCCTTCTTTTTAAAGAAAGTTTAAAAAAATCAGAAGAACTTATAACGCCCCTTAATTATGAAGATTATTTAATCAAAGAGATTGAGGGAAAAAACTCGAAAGAAGAAACGATATCACTTCAGTTGTTTTTAGAGCAAAATCCTGATGCACAAAAAGAGTATGAACTTTATCAAAAAACTAAGCTAGTTGCTTCTACTATAATTTTTAATGATAAAAAGTCATTAAAAAAGAAAGAAGGAATGCTTATTCCGATGTATGTCTGGTATTCTTCTGCGGCAGCAATCTTACTAATATTGTTTTTACTAAAAGGCTTAAACATTGGCAATACTAAAGAGAATAATCCTATTGCTGATAAAGTAGAAGAAAAGGTAATTAATGAAACGCAAGAGAATTTTAATGTTGAAGAAAAAGAGGATGAGCTAGAAGAAAATAATTTAGCTGAGGTTAAAGTGAAAAATGTGCCACCAGTTGTTATTCCAAAAAACAATAAAAAAGAAATTCCTAAAAAGAAAAAGATAGTACCTCAAGAAGAAGCTCCTAAAATTGAATTGGCTGAAAATTTTAAAGAAGAAATAAAGGACACCCTGCCAATTATTCAAGAAAAAATTCAAGAAGAAGAAGTTTTATATACAGATAACGTTATGATTACTTACGAGGAAGCTGAAAAGAAAGATGATGTAGTTAAAGAAACTCCTAGTCGGTTTAAATTGATTAAAGAAGTATTGAATCAACGTGTAAAAAATAAAATTTTACAGCAAGATAAAGACCAAAATGGAGAGGTGACAGCCTATGCTGTAAGCGTTGCCGGAATTGGCTTTTCTAAGAATAAGAAAATAAATAAATAATAGCTGTAACAAAATTCAATGTTCAGTCGTCCTATTCTCAAACACCGGTGAATTATAAAAATTTAAAACACCCAGCAATGAAAAAAACAGTTACAATAATTGCAGTATTCTTTTTTATGACAACTCTACTTGCTCAAAATGAAGTAAGAGAGTTAGCAGATTTTTCAGCTTTGAATGTTAAAAATTCATTGGAAGTTATCTTAACTCAAGGTGCAGAAAATAAAGTTACCATTATCGGTTTAGATTCAACAAATGTTGATAAGATAAAAACTCAGATAGAAGACGGAGAGCTTTTTATTTTTACTAAAGGAAAAATTAAATCGAGAGAGAATATTAGGCTTGAACTTACCTTTAAACACATCAATAAAATAACCCAGAGTGGTGCATCTGATATTTCAACAGCTCATGTAATTAGAGAAGATGAGTTTACGATTATTGGCAGTGGCGCAATAGAAGCAGATTTAAATATAGAAGTAAAACAATTAACCATAGATTTTTCCGGAGCAAGCGATATTAAATTAAAAGGCTTGGCAGAAAATTTTAATGTAAAGCTAAGTGGAGCCTCTGATTTAAAAGCATCAGAATTTATTGCCAATAATGTAAGGGTTGATGTTTCCGGTGCTTCTGATGTAAAAGTTCATGCAACGGAATCTATAAAGGGAAAGGCATCGGGTGCTTCTAATATACATGTTAAAGGGAATCCGGCTGTTAGGGAAATCAATTCATCTTCTGCATCCGGTACTTCATTTAATAACGAAAACATAGATGTTAAAATAGGGGATAACCATATTATTATTGAAGACGAGGATGTAGATGTTGAAATTGGAAAAAAGAACGTTTCAGTTAACGGGGATACCACCATCATTAAATGGGGAAATACTTCTTTATATGTTTTTGATGATTCTGTTTATGTAAAAAGAGAAGAGAAAAAAAGAAGAGCTCACTGGGCTGGAGTTGATTTGGCTGTCAATGGATTTTTAAGTGCTGGCAAAAGTTTTGACTTGAGCAACCCATCACATTTTGCTCAGACCAACCCGCAAAAAGTTACGCAATTTATGGAGTTGAATTACAATAAATCATGGTCGTTGAGTATCAATTTTATGGAATTTTATCTTCCAATAAAAGAACATCATTTTGGTTTTGTAACCGGTATGGGAACGGAATGGAATAATTATGAATTGAAGCATAACATTAGATTAAATCCAGAAGGTGGAGAGCATGTTTACGCTACTGTAGATGAATTTAATCAGGATTACACTTATGGAGAAATAGATACCATTTTTAACTATTCTAAAAATCGATTTAAGACC
>JBFIEB010000283.1:0-3692 GCA_041603555.1 Vicingaceae bacterium | reverse complement strand
GGACCTCAGCCACCAATCGGTATCCGTTGTAATTTTGGATTTAGATATAAAATTAAGTAACAGGCAATGCCTGAGATAATTAAAAAACTATATAACATGAAAAATTTAATCACAATAATACTAATCGCTTTTATGGTATTTTTTAATTCAAATGTAAAAGCACAAAAAACCAATAAAACAACAACTATAGTGATAAAAACCTCCACCCAATGTGACATGTGTAAGGAGCGTGTAGAAAAAGCAATGGCCTATGAAAAAGGTGTTGTCTCTTCTAATTTAGATGTGTCTAAAGCCGAGTTTACAGTAATCTATAAGCCAACTAAAACAAGCCCTGAAAAAATAAGAGAAGCCATAAGTGAAGTTGGATATGATGCTGATGATGTAATAGCTGTTAAAAAAGCGTATGATGCCTTACCAGCCTGCTGTAAAAAAGGGGGAATGGACCATTAGAATACTAAAAGGGACTCTAAATTTAGAGCCTCATTTTTAAATTATCATTCCTGCACCAACAGTTTCGTTGGTACCCTCATCAATCAAAATTAAGCTTCCTGTAGCCCTATTTCGAGTGTATTTATCAAACAATAAAGGCTTGGTAGTTCTAATTGATATTCTTGCAATATCATTCATATTTACTTCTTTGTCGTCTTCAATTCGGTGTAAATTATTGATGTTTACTTTGTATTTTACTTCATTCACAATACACCTCACATCATTAGAGGTATGTTTAACAGCATACTTACCTCTTGGCATCATCTTCTTATCATTCAACCAACAAATCATTACATCCAAATCCTGCTCAGAGTTGGGTTGATTGTTTTCTCTCACAATCATATCTCCCCTACTTACATCAATATCATCCTCTAAAGTAATGGTTACCGACATAGGAGCAAAAGCCTCAGCCAATTCTCCATCCATGGTGTCTATTGATTTTATTTTGGAAGTAAACCCTGACGGTAAAACAGCCACTTCATCACCCGGCTTAAAAACACCACCGGCAATTCTTCCTCCATACCCTCTATAATCTGGATATTTCTCTGATTTTGGTCTAATAACGTATTGGACAGGGAATCGGCAATCAATATGATTGTAATCACTACCAATATGAATATTCTCCAATAAATACATCAACGTGGAACCCTTATACCAATCCATGTTTTTAGATTGATTGACCACATTATCTCCGTTTAATGCACTTATGGGTACAAAATGAATATCATTTACATTTAGTTTAGATGAAAATGCTTCCAAATCAGTTTTTATCTTTTCAAAAACTTCTTCAGAATAATCCACTAAATCCATTTTATTGATACAAAATACCACATGTGGAATTCCTAATAAAGAAGATATAAAAGTGTGTCTGCACGTTTGCTCCACGACTCCATGTCTGGCATCCACCAAAATAATTGAAAGGTTCGAAGTCGATGAACCTGTAACCATATTTCTTGTATATTGAATATGACCAGGAGTATCAGCAATAATAAATTTGCGTTTAGGTGTAGCAAAATAACGATAAGCTACATCTATCGTAATGCCTTGTTCTCTTTCTGCTCTCAATCCATCAGTAAGTAATGCTAAATTGACAGTTTCATCGCCTTTTTTTCTACTAGACTCTTCTATAGCTTCATATTGATCTTGAAAAATAGACTTAGAGTCATATAATAATCTACCTATTAATGTACTTTTCCCGTCATCAACACTACCAGCGGTTGAAAAACGTAAAAGCTCCATATCTAAATATGAGTTTGTATCCATAATTAAAAGTATCCTGCTTTTTTTCTATCTTCCATTGCTGCTTCGGAGCGTTTATCATCAGAACGGGTTCCTCTTTCTGTTGTTCGTGCAGCAGCAACTTCTTCAATAATTTTCTCTACTGAATCTGCATTAGATTCAACTGCTCCTGTGCAAGTAGCATCACCAATAGTTCTGAATCTAACTTTCATTTTAACCGTTGGTTCTGTATCTCTTTGTTCTATAAAATCTGTTGTAGACATGATTACATCATCTCTCACAAAAACATCTCGTTCGTGTGCTAAATATATTGATGGAATATCTATTTTTTCATGGAGTATATATTGCCAAACATCCATCTCTGTCCAATTGCTAATTGGAAAAACCCTAAAATGTTCTCCTATGTTTTTTCTTCCATTAAATATATTCCAAAGTTCTGGCCGTTGATTTTTAGGATCCCATTGTCCGAAATCATCTCTGTGTGAAAAAAAACGTTCTTTAGCTCTTGCCTTTTCTTCATCCCTTCTTGCTCCACCCATAGCACAATCAAATTTATGTTCTTCAATTGTATCTAAAAGAGTAACTGTCTGCAAAGCATTTCTACTTGCACTAAACCCTTTTTCTTCAATAACTTTTCCTTCATCAATAGACTTTTGAACAGAACCTACTATGAGATTTGCTCCTAAATCTTCTATGTACTTATCCCTAAATTCAATCGTTTCAGGAAAATTATGGCCAGTATCAACATGAACTAGTGGAAATGGTATTTTGCCAGGAAAAAATGCCTTTCGAGCCATGTGGGCAACAATGATAGAATCTTTACCTCCAGAAAACAATAAAGCAGGGTTTTCAAACTGTGAAGCAACTTCTCTCAAAACATATATTGCCTCAGATTCTAATTCCTGTAAATGTGTTAAGCTATAAGATTTCATACCTCAATTTTTCAAACTTCAAATGTAAATAATGTATCACTAATAATTAAAACGATTCAAAATAAAAAAAGAGCATAAATTATGCTCTTTTTTTATTCTTTTATGTTAAAGTTCTAGAATTTAGCTCTTGCTTTTCTTCTTCTCCTCTTATTCTTCCTACCAAGTACCCAGCTATGTTTAGATTTGTAGAACTTACTTCTTCCTCTAATAGCCCAACTAAACTTAACAGCTAAAGTGGCATAAGCATCATCATGTTCTGGATCTCCTCTCTTCCTTCCAGGTGTATATGTGCTAGGGTAAGGAAGATATTCTGCTCCTGGATTTTCATCCCTAATTTGTTGAGATAGTGCAATACTACTTTTATCCGCTAAACTTGCTGTTAAAGGATCGGAATGAGCTATATATTCAGTACTAGCATCATCAATATAATCGGTAAATGTTGTTCTCCAGCTAATTTCCGCACCTAATCTATATTTTCTGTTAATCGTATAATAAAATCCAATTCCTAAAGGTATTGCCATATTAAGTTTACTATATGCCACCCCTTCCGTTTTTAAGGGTTGTAATGAGACCCAACTTCCATCTGGTGCTTGTCCTTTTGGTGTACTCCAAAACATACCTAAACCAGCGAATAAATAAAGATTAAAATCTGTAGTATATCTTCCTGTTCTTCCTACATCATTTACCTTATAGAGATATAATTCACCATCCACCAAAAACTCAAACATATCATTTCTAAAATTCAAATTCCTTCCTCTTCTTGCAGGGTTAAGTGATTTAGAGTCATCACCAGACAATCTAATATAATTCAAAGAAGCTTTTACTCCAAATTTTGGAGAAATTCTGTATCTAAAAAACCCACCAAGTGTCCATCGAGAATAATTTAACTTCATATCAGCTACACCGCTTCTTCTAGTACCTATTCCTCCGCCCATTTCGCCTAAATAATTAGACACGCCACCAGATACTCCATAATCAATATAATATTGACCAAAGCCCGAAAATGACGTAATGAACGCAAAGACTAATGTT
>JBFIEB010000282.1:0-3711 GCA_041603555.1 Vicingaceae bacterium | reverse complement strand
TCCATCAACACAAGCAAGAGACATGGAAGAATTATTTAACGCCAATTACAAGTTAAAGAAGCTGAGCATAGTAGATCAATTTCCGCATACAGCACACATTGAATCTGTTGCTTTATTTACAAAATAAATGAAAGAAGAAATTGATAAATGTATAGAAGTTTTAAAGACAGGTGGACTTATTCTTTACCCTACTGATACTGTTTGGGGTATTGGTTGTGACGCCACCAATAAAGAAGCTGTGCAGAAAATTTATGACTTAAAACAACGAGAAGATTCTAAAAGTCTAATTGTATTAGTCGCTAACGATGAAATATTAAACAATCATGTAAAAGACGTTCCGGAATTAGCATGGGATATTATGGATATTTCCGATAAACCAGCAACTATAATCTATGAAGAAGCCAGAAATATTGCTGAAAATTTAGTCGCTAATGATAACAGTATTGCTTTAAGAATGATTAAAGAAGGCTTTGCCCATGAACTTATTCAACGATACAGAAAACCCATTGTTTCTACTTCTGCAAATATTAGCAATACCACTACTCCATTGTCTTTTAGCGAAATACCTAATCTAATTAAAAATGGTGTGGACTATATTGTTAATCCAATTTTTGATACAGGAAATAAAAAACCATCTTCATTGATTAAGCTGGGAATTAATGGAACTATCGAAATCCTCAGAAAATAAAGAGTTTTCTTACTTTTGCCACCCAAGATATATATATTGAAAAAGCACATCCAACATCCTCTATTTGATATTATTTCTGAAGCTGCCAAAACAGTTGATGTTGATGCTTATGTTATCGGTGGTTTCGTTAGAGATATTATCTTAGAGAGACCTTGTAAAGATGTTGATATTGTGGCTATTGGTTCCGGAATTGAGTTAGCGAATGAAGTGGCCAAGAAAATTGGAAAAAACACGAAGGTAACTGTATTTAAAAATTTTGGTACAGCCATGCTTAATTATCAAGACTATGAAGTTGAATTTGTTGGTGCTCGAAAAGAATCTTATGATAGAAATTCTAGGAAACCTGTAGTAGAAGATGGATCGTTAGAAGATGATCAGAATAGGAGAGATTTCACAATTAATGCTTTAGCTATAAGCTTAAACGAAACTAATTTTGGTGAATTGCTTGACCCATTCAATGGACTTCAAGATATTAAAAACAAGGTTTTAAGAACCCCTCTCAATCCTGATATTACTTATTCTGACGACCCATTAAGAATGATGAGGGCTATTCGTTTTGCAACGCAGCTAAATTTTACAATTGACGAAGAATCGCTAAAATCGATTAAAAAAAATAAAGACCGCATTACTATTGTTTCGAAAGAACGAATTACTGATGAGCTTAATAAAATTATACTTACTCCTACCCCTTCCGTAGGTTTTAAACTATTATTTGATACAGGATTATTGGCAATTATTTTTCCTGAATTGGATAATCTAAAGGGAATAGAAATTATTAATGGTCAAAGCCATAAAGATAACTTCTATCATACCATTGAAGTACTAGATAATATTTGCCCGAACACAGATAACTTATGGTTACGTTGGGCTGCTATTTTGCATGACATCGCCAAACCAGCTACTAAGCGTTTTGAGAATGGTCATGGCTGGACTTTTCACGGGCATGAAGACAAAGGAGCCAAAATGGTTCCTAAGATTTTTGCAGCTTTAAAGTTACCCTTAGATACTAAAATGAAATATGTACAAAAATTAGTTCGTTTACATTTAAGACCTATTGCTTTAGTTAAAGATGTAAGTGATAGTGCTGTTAGAAGGTTATTATTTGACGCTGGTGAAGATATTGAAGATTTAATGACACTTTGTAATGCAGATATCACCTCTAAAAATCCAGAAAAAGTTAAACGTTATATTGAAAACTTTAAGTTAGTGAATGAAAAATTGAGGGAAATTGAAGAGAAAGATCAATTAAGAAACTGGCAACCTCCTATTTCTGGAGAATTGATAATGAAAACCTTTAATTTAAAGCCATGCAGGGAAATTGGTATTATTAAAGATGCGATTAGAGAAGCGATCTTGGATGGTGATTTAAAAAATGAATACGATTCTGCCTATCAATTTATGGTGGTTAAGGGAAAAGAACTTAATTTAGTAGCAAAGACATAATTATAGAAAATTATCAAAAGATGAGTATATATAAATTTAGAGTATTACTAGAGGCAAAAGAAGATATCTTTAGAGACATTGAAATAAAAAGCACTCAAAATTTTGATGACTTACATGAAATTATTGTTGCTTCTTTTGGTTTCGATAATACTCAAATGGCTTCTTTTTATTTAAGTAACGATGATTGGGAAAAAGGTCAGGAGATTACATTGTTTGATATGCAGATTGATGAAAATCAACAAGAAAAAGTATTAGTAATGGTCGATACCATTATTAATTCCCAAATTAATTGTGTTGGAGCTCATTTGTTATATTCTTACGATTTTTTAAATATGCGTAACTTCTTTATCGAATTGATGGAAATTAAAGTAAAAGAAGATGATACTGCTTTTTATCCTAAAGTTGTTTACTCTCAAGGAGAAATTCTAATTCAAGAATCAAACACGACTGAGATAAGTGAAGAAGAAATGGCTAATGAATTATTAAAAGATGCTGGCTTTAGTGAGGATGGTGATGACCCAAGTGATGATATGTTTGATGGCTTCGATGACCTAGAAAACTACCAATAATGATTCCCCTGCTTGTTGTAATTACTGGTCCAACAGCTGTAGGAAAAACCGAACTTTGTTTGCAACTAGCTCAGCACTTTAATACGTCAATATTATCTGCTGATTCAAGACAATTTTATAAAGAATTATTAATCGGAACAGCTAAACCGACATGCAATGAAATGCAAAATATTCAACACTATTTTATCAATTCCCATTCCATAGAAGATGTCTATAATGTTAATGATTTTGAAAAAGAGGCATTAGCATTATTAGATAAATTGTTTCTAAAAAAGAACATTGTTATACTCACGGGTGGTTCAGGTTTATATATTGATGCACTATGCGAAGGTTTTGATGACAATTTACCTGGCAGCGATGAGAACATTAGACAAGAACTAAAAGAACTTTATCAAAAACATGGCATTCAAGTTCTTCAAGAAAAATTAAAACAATTAGATCCAGAGTTTTACAAAGAGGTTGATTTAACTAATGTTAAACGATTACAAAGAGCAATTGAAGTTTGCGTGCTTACCGAAAAAAAATACTCAGAAATCAGGCAAGGGAACAAGCAAAACAGAAATTTTAAGGTATTAAAAATTGGTTTGAACAGGGATAGAAAAGAGTTGTTCGACAGGATCAACCAGAGAGTTGATACAATGTTTAGTAATGGTTTGTTAGACGAAGTAAAAAGCCTATTGAGTCATAAGCATAAAAATGCACTAAAAACTGTAGGATATACTGAGCTATTTGATTTCTTGGATGGTAAAATAACTTTAGAAGAAGCGACAGAAAAAATTAAAGTAAACACTAGACGATACGCCAAAAGGCAATTAGCTTGGTTTAATAAAAATGAGGAATATCAATGGTTTCATCCAAATGATATAAATGAAATTACGAACTATATTGCTTTAAATATAAATTGATATATTTGAAAAAACAAAACTAAATTAAATTATGGAAAATAGCACTGCAGTAAACCAGGAAGATCCTGGAAAAATAGTAGGCATATTAGCTTATTGCACAGGAATT
>JBFIEB010000281.1:0-3735 GCA_041603555.1 Vicingaceae bacterium | reverse complement strand
TAATTAGTCCATTTACAGAAGTTGCAGTTTCAGTAAATAATACTTCACCCACTATGTTGTAAATACCCACATTTACTGTTTCATTATCAAAACCTACAATACTTAAATTAAAAATAGCACTACTTGGGTTAGGGAATACATCAATTACCTGGTATTTACCATACGTTTTTACTCCTACTGTATTGTCAATAACAAAATGGTATTTAATAAAACTTCCGAACTTTGAATTAAAGTTTTTTACCCATGGTGATGCAGGAGGTATCCAAAGCATTTTTACACTTCCATTTCCATCACTGTTGGCAAAGAAATTCATCCCATCATCATCACTATCCAAGAAATCTAACACATAACATCCATCAGGTAAATTAATAGTATCATTGTATTGTGTAGAGCTAGCCATTCCACTTCTCGACATTACCACGTTGCCCTGGTCATCTTTGATGGTGTAAGAGTTTTCCCATCCAGCCAAGTTAGTATTTGTCTGTAAATAGAATCCACCACTGTGTACATCTGGTTTTACAAAAGATGATGATGCACTATTATTGTCTGCATACTCATCAGTTCCACCATTAGGAGCACTTACTGTTACATTAAATACATTGGATGGATTACCTGAATCCCAAAAGGTTAACGGAATAGGAAGTGATACCGTTTCTTTTTCCATAAATCCTAAATTTCCAGTCCAGGTATAGGTTTCAGGTATACCCCAAAGAATATTATAATCTATGTTTAATGAAGTTAACGTTGTGGTTCCTGTATTTTGTATGACAATTTGTGGGTCATCACAAATAGGGTTTACTCTATTATGGAATTCCCAATCGTTAGGAGAAATAATTTCATCTACTCGAGCATCCAAATTAAAATTGTTTGCTCCATAAGTAACCAATTGCATAGTTGTTCTGTAATTTCCTTCCATACCACCAGCTGTAAATTCCATTCCGTAATCCAATGAAACGGTAGTTCCAGGAGTAACGTAAGGAGTAAGCTCATGGTCATAAGTATCAGTAAAAGTTCCGGGACACCATCCTGCTCTATCATAAATCCAAGTTCCTCCTTGAGCAATAACAGGGTTTTCTGCACAATCAGGTTTCCAGTTGTTCCACTGAAAACGCATAGTTCCATCAACATCTACATGGTGTAATTTTGGGCAGAACTCAGCACAGTTTTGAAAACCTCCAAACCAATGGCCTGATGTTCTTGTTTTAATTCTGAACGATGAAGCTGTTGGGTCTAAATCTACATCTACAGCGGGTAAAGAAACATCATTAGCAATGTTGCCATGTCCATAATCTCCATTGTGTAATGATTCTAATTTAATTACATCCCTTGGAGGTGTTCCTTTGATCATTACAAATTTTAAGTCAATTAACTCTTGTTGATTACCTGCCGAGATATTTACAGAATCATTAAAAAATCGTTGGTAATCAGTAACATCATATACCCATCTAAAACCATTGGCACCTAAGTTTAAACCAATCCCATAAGGCGTTACGTAATTCTGAATTTGAATAACATCTTCACTATAAGGATTAGTTCCAGTTAAAACAGAAGCATTAGCAGTAACTAATGTTGAATCTATTTGGATTCCATACTGATCATATGTATAGGTCATCCCAATGTTCCAGCCTGGAATCGTATCGACACTTATTTTGCTAATTCCACTATTATTAAAATCAATATAAGTAGAATCTCTAATAATAGTTACCAATTCGTTCACTACGGTATCCATCACCTGGTTAGAATCTAAATGTGTAGTGTAAACTCCTTGCGTAAAAATTACATTAGGTCGCTCAGTATCTGTTGAAAGATTTCGAAACTGATTACAACCTTTAATGTTTTCCCATTTTGAAATACCAACAAGATTAGCAGTATGTCCATTTCCAGAACCATCAACAGCGGTGTTACCAGTCATATCATCAAAGGTGTAATAGGCTTGTAAATTTGCAAAGTTTGGATGAGTAGCATTTACATCTTTATACATCCAGTTTTGGATAGTAGTACTATCCAAGGCAGTATTCCAAACTCTAAAATCATTAATAGAACCATCATATCTTCCACCTAAATCATTTGGTCTTCCACCAATTCTAAACTTGTCAATTCCTGCCATTGTCCTTGTTTTCCCAGTTCCACTATGAAACAAAGAGCCGTTTAAGTAAACTTTCATTTCTCCAGTACTAGCATTCTTTGTAAATGCCCAATGGTTCCATTTTCCTTCAAAGTCATTAGCAGTTGCTAGCGCATCTATTCTATCGTAAGAACTTGTTCCTGAATTACCTGCATCCCAATAAACACGGCTATTACTCCATGGTAAATGAGCATTAACAACTCTTCTGTTATTTGAATCTAACCCTTCAAAAACATAAGTGTTTTTTGGAAGCAAGGCAGCATCACCATAACACCAAAAAGAAACAGTTATTTCATTATTAATATTATTAAATGCAGCTCCAGGAATTTCTACATGGTTACCCCATCTCATTCTAATCGTTCCATCATCCTGTGTTGAATGTAGCGCAGAATTGTATGCAGTTGTTTCAGCGTTTAATGTATGTGCTGTACCAGCATTATTGTTATTAAAACAAAACTCTATTATTAAGTTAGAAGCTCCATCCCAATTAAAAGGGGTAGATAAATTGATGCTATTAACTCCTGTTGCAGGAATGTTGGTGTTGATTTTATACACTTCAGTAAAACCAGTTTTTTCGTAGTTGGTTTCGGTTAGTGCTGTTAACGAAGTGTGCTTAATTCTGATGGTTAGGTAATCTAAATCACTCCCCAAAGCTGTGAAGTCAAGTTTCAGTTTGTCAATATTCCCAGCAGTTAATCCAGCCGAAGTTAACTCACTAGCTCTCCATAAGTATTGAGCTTTAGCGTTGCTTTGTGCAGCATCAAAAGTATGGGTAATTGAATTAGTACCTGACCCAACCGGGTAGTCAGTTTGAGAAGTGACGGCATCATAAACAATAAAATATTGTTGGTTTTGATAATAAGTAAAAGTTGGATTGGTTTGGTAATCAAAAGTATCTAAATACGTTCCATTTACATTGTACCTAGATGACCCAACATTGTTATGTTTGTACAGATTGGTGTAGGTAGTATAATCCCATTCACCACAAGGATATTGATCTTGAGTAGTTGCGGCATCACACTTTAACGTGTAATACATTAATACTTTTTGATAACTAGTATCAGCTGGAAAATTATACCAACCTCTACGTTTTGTAATATCGTTAAAATCTAATGTTTGAACTATAGTGGTATCTTGAGCAAAAGTAAAGTTTGCTATAAAAGCTAATAATAACGTACTAAGTAATAATTTTTTCATCTTCCTTTTTTTAATTTAGGCCTCAAATGTAATAATTCATTAGCCCACCTTAAGTTCATTTTGGAACTTAATTTTATTAAATTTGAAATCCTAATCCAATGTTTATGACTTCAAAAAATCAAGCTGAGAAAATAGTAGATAAAATGTATACCAATGATGCATTTAGTCAATGGCTTGGAATTGAGGTGTTACATTCTGAAAAAGGTAATTGCAAGTTAAAAATGAGTGTGCGAGAAGAGATGTGCAACGGATTTGGTATTATACATGGAGGAATAACTTTTTCTTTTGCGGATAGTGCACTAGCTTTTGCTTCAAATGCTCATGGAAGGTTAAGTGTAGCATTAGAATGTTCCATTTCTTACCCTAACCCGGTTAATGTTGGTGATGTTTTATTTGCCGAAGCAAGTGAGGTT
>JBFIEB010000280.1:0-3764 GCA_041603555.1 Vicingaceae bacterium | reverse complement strand
AATATCAATTTTTGTTCCTAATATCACATACTGTTGATTAACTAATTGATAATGGTTAAACAATAGTTCTTTATCTTTTGAATCAATTGTTCTTTCTTTTAATTCAAATATTCTCTCAAGAGATTTAGCTGGAGAATTAATGTTGTTGAATCGATTAATGTAAGTCCCCAATGCTTTATATTCTAGTGATAATTCCCTGAATTTTTTTGCTGAAGAGATAGCATTTAAAAAATATCTCTCTGAAGTACTAAAATCACCTAAAGAAAAATAGCAATAGCCCAATCGGACTTTATTTCTTATTCTATTTGGTCTAAAATCTATTTCAGAAAATATTTTATCCGCTTTTAAATGCGCAATTAATTCCGCATTACTATCTAATGAGTGATAGCTTCTTCCTAATTGAAAATATAATTCAGCTTTAGTACTATCAAACTTAACATCAGAAATTAAACTTAGCAATGAATCTATTGTAGTATTAGATTGAGCGATTCCTTGAAAGGAAAAAAGCCAGAGAATTATGGGTATCAGATTTTTCAGCTTCCCCTTTATTTTAAAAAGTTTTTATTTTTAACAATAATATCTTTCGTCATTGCTTTCATTACATCACCTGCTTGAATTATCAACGCTTCATTTGTTGGCCAAGGTAAGGGTTTAGCATTTAATTCTTTCTTAGTTTCGGGATTTAGAGCATCTATATTCCCATAGGCTATTGTATAATGATTTTCAAAAAGAGCCTCAGAAACAATGGGCTCTTTTTTTAATAATTTATCTGTGGCATTTTCATAATATTCAATTTCTCCAGTAATTCGAGAAGATTTAGTTTGATGAAATCGAACTACCTTGCAAGTAATAGTTTTAAACCTTGGTATTTTAATGTCATTGCCCAAACTATCTTTTTTAACATTCCCATTTGCATCCAAAACATAGTCGAATCCATCTGGCACTTCTTTACTTTCAACATTAGTTTCTTGAATATTTTTCTCAGGACTTACTTCTATTAATTTTAGATTCAAGATAATAGAATAATGATACAGCATGGTGGTATCAACAAATGAATCATAATTTATCCAGCCTTTATCTAAATCGTTTACATTAACATTTTGTATCTCCTGCATCATTGCTTGTGGAGCTGTGATAGAAGAGTTATCCTCTATTCTAAAAAAAACATTCGTTGTCCCTGCTTTTTTTGCAGCAACAACTTTTTCTTTAACATCTTTATAATTTGGGTTATACTTTTTGGCTTCACTGTATCTTCTGTAAGCTTTTCTTGCTTCAAATCGATCATTTTTTGCCATCAATTCATCACCTTTTGCATAAGCATATTCTGTAGCATTAGTTTTAGCAGTGGAAATCTCTCCTGAGTAATCCCTTTCAATATAGTTAATCCCTACTGGTGGCAGTGAAGCTGCCAAATCCTGTCTCCCTTTCATTCTTACATAAATAATATAGATATCACCCCAATTAGAAGGGTTTCCTTCTTGTTTTAAGCGGTTAACCTCAACATCATCCTTATTGTACGCCATTCGATAGGCATCGTTAAACGTATCTACTTCCTCAAAATCTCCTGGCTTCTTTTTTATTTTTTTAGCTGATTTCCTAAGTGCTGCATCATAATTGCCAGTCTCTAATTGTTTGCTTGACGATTTACATGAAGCTAGAAAAAATATAATAATGAAAATTGGCACTATCTGTCTCATAATTAATTTTTTTACATGGTATTATCCAAGTATTGAACCAAAAATAGATAATAATATAGTTCTATATTAATTTATTGAGTTATAAAGCAATAAAATATATTTTGCTATGTACATAGTAATAGTTATTTTTAAAATTAATTTATAAAACACCTTTTAATTATGAAGTCTTTGTTTATAGATAATTGGAGCACACAAACGAAAAAAGGAGTACTAATTTTGTTAGTAATGAATATTCTAAAAGAGAAAACCTGTTATGGGCATGAAATTATACAAAAAATAGAAGAAAATACACAGATTAAGGTTGCCGATGGCACACTTTACCCATTATTAAAAAAATTAAAACAAGAAAATTTTGCTGTTACTAAATGGAGTGTAAATGAGAAAGATGCTCCTCGTAAATATTATTATTTAACGGGAATAGGAAATTCTACTGTAACTGAGATGAATAACTATTGGAAAAAGTTGAATCATTCTATTGAAGCTTTAATTACGGATTAATGTAAAATTCTTAGCCCTAAATTAAAAGTTTGACCTGCACCAGTATTATCTCCTAAAATAAAGTTAGTATAAGCTACTTCGGCTTCCACTCCCTTAAAAATCTGATACTTTAACCCAAGCCCTTCTTGTACAAAATAAGACGAAAGCCCTTTGGTATTTATTGATGGCCATACCTGGTTTTGTAGGTAAATAGTAATTTTTTTAGTAGGGAAATAGCTTATGAATAAATCAAATGGTGTTGCTAAGGCCATATTTTCTTCAGCCAAATTTTTATCAATACTTACCCAGCCTGAAAATTGTGTGAATAATTGAAATTTATCACTGATTTTTTTGTCATACAAAAATTTAGTAATCCACAAATGTCTATTATTGTCAATAAAAGGTCTATCTAATTTTTCACTTTGTGGGTCAGAAATAACATTAACCAGCAATGCACTCTGTATACTAAATCGTTGCCATTTTTTAAACGGATTATACTTTACTTTCATTCCTAGCAGAGTAATTCCTGATCTAGCCTTTGGAGAGTTAGAAAACGTTAATACGTTGGTGGGGCTAGATGCTGGAACTCCGACATAAACAGATCTAAACCACATTTCTCCTCCTAATGTAACTCTTGATGAAACGCCATAATTGTACTCTATTATTGAGGTGAAATAACTACTTCTTTCGATTGCATCATTTTTTACTCCAGCAGTATCAAAAAATTGATTCTGGGTATAAAGGCTATTGTAAATCTTAAATTCCGTTTGCCCTTGCTTAATCAAAATAGATGGGGTATAATCTTGAATATATCCAGTTTTATTAGTGATAGAAGGCATGGAAGGAAGTATATCAATATAAACTGCAGTTGTAGGAATAGTATCTTGTCCAATGACATTAATCACTGAAAACAAGAAAAAAAATAAATGAAACCAGCAAATTTTATTCATATTTTTATCAATTATAGAAGCAAAATAAAGCATTTACTTTTGAATAGGTATGTCAAAGTGCTGACAACCAATTTCAATCAATCTTCTTTTATTTGTACTGTAATAATTGAAATCAATGGAACATATTGTTATAGTTGGAAATGGAGTCTCTGGAATTACTGCTGCCAGACACATTAGAAAGTTAAGCGATAAAAAAATCACAGTAATTTCTGCTGAAAGCGACTTTTTTTTCTCCAGAACTGCACTAATGTATATTTACATGGGGCATATGAAATATGAACATACTAAGCCTTATGAGGATTGGTTTTGGGAGAAAAATAGAATTGAATTATTGAGAGCTTTTGTTCAAAAAATTGATGTTAATAACAAGCAGTTAATATTAGACAACGGAAATAATTTAGCCTTCGATAAATTAATTTTGGCTGTGGGCTCAAAACCTAATAAATTTGGTTGGTCAGGTCAAGATTTAGAAGCTGTGCAAGGGCTGTATTCTTACCAAGATTTAGAAGCCATGGAAAAATATTCACCAACTACTAGAAGGGCTATAATTGTTGGTGGCGGGTTAATTGGTGTAGAAATGGCGGAAATGTTTTTATCCAGAGGAATTGCTGTTACCTTTTTAGTTCGCGAAAATCGTTTT
>JBFIEB010000279.1:0-3773 GCA_041603555.1 Vicingaceae bacterium | reverse complement strand
ATGGGGTTGGTGATATAGGTTTAGGAGGGAACTATAACAATGCACTTTACGATGTGAGGAAGTTTGTATTTCACAAACTGATGAAGAGTTTAAAAATAAATTTTTCAGATAAAAGTGTAATGGATATTGGTTCCGGAACGGGGTTTTACATTAATAGGTGGGAAGAACTAAATGTAGCGTCCATACATGGAACAGATATTACTCAAGTAGTAGTCAAAAATTTGAGTGAACGATTTCCTCAACATCATTTTAGTCAGTTGGATATTGGTGAGTTTACTAATGAAAATTCATCAGCGTATGACTTTATTTCTGCTTTTGATGTGTTGTTTCACATTGTAGATGACGCCCGATTTGAAGTGGCCATTAAGAATATTCATAGATTATTAAATAGCGGAGGACATTTTATTATCTCCGACAATTTTATTCATGGTGAAACCAAACGATTAGAGCATCAAGTAAGCCGTTCATATGAATTTATGATGGGTACTATTGAAAAGGCCGGATTTGAGCATGTTAAGACCATGCCTATGTTCGTGTTAATGAATGATCCAGTTGACACAAAAAATAGAATTATCAAAAAGATATTTTGGCTGATTGTGAAGAATGTAAGAAAAAGTGAAGCTCGAAGTAAATTTGTGGGTTCAATAGTAAAACCAATTGAAAAGATATTAATTTCTTTATTGACCGAAAGTCCATCTACAGAAATCAAAGTGTTTAGGAAAAAGTAACCTCGTGCATATTCTTATTATACCGTCTGAACAATATATCCCCAAGGATAATCCGATAGCAGGTATTTTTCAGCATGACCAAGCAAAAATTCTTTACCAAAAAGGAAATAAAGTTGGGGTATTATCATTTTCGTTTAATCATTCCTTTTCTTCTCTTTTAAAGATGTTCTTTGGTAAAAAATCTAAAGCTGCTGATAAATATTCTTGCATAGAGGTACTTAATTTATTCTATCAAAAAATATTTTGGCCATATAAATCGGCTATTCAGTATGAGAATATTGATGGTATTGATGTGGTTCGATGTGATGGCTTTTGGGGAATTAAAACATCCACCCTCCCTTTAGTTAAGCTTAATTTATGGTTAAAATACGGAGAAAAAGCTTTAAAAAATTACATAAAAATTTATGGAAAACCAGATGTTATTCATGCCCATAACATGATTTATGCTGGATTACTTTCAATTCAAATCCAAAAAAAGCATGATATTCCTATAATAATTACTGAGCATAGTTCTCAATATGCTATGGAAGGGGTAGATCCATCGTTAGAAGAAAAGATTAAATCAATCTACCAAAATCTTTCTTCAATTTTTGCTGTCAGTCCAAAACTTATCGATTTATTGACTAAGAAATATTTGACTGGAAGTAACAATACTATAGAGTGTTTACCTAATGTTTTGGATCCTGTTATTGAAAAAAGATCCTTAAATAATCAAACCAACTTATCGAAAGTAAGGTTTTTGAATATTGGGAATCTTATACCACTAAAAGGACAACAAGAGTTAATAACTGCTTTTGCTATTGCATTTGAACAAATAAGCAATGTTGAACTTATAATAGCTGGTTCAGGAGAGCTAAAAAATACGCTTCAGAAACAAATCAATCAATTAGGACTTCAGGAAAAAATAAGTTTAATAGGCTTAATTGATCGCGAAGAAGTAATAAACCAAATGGATCAAGCTAATTTATTTGTGTTACCAAGTCATTATGAAACTTTTGGAGTTGTTTTAATAGAAGCATTATCCAGAGGAATTCCAGTAATATCAACTTATTCTGGTGGCCCAGAATGTATTGTGAATCATAAGAATGGACTACTAGTAGAACCTAAAAACACGCAAGAATTGAGCGAAGCCTTAATAAAAATGTATGGTCAATATAATAATTATAATCCTACTACACTAAGAGAAGATGTTATAAATCAATACGGAAAAAATACATTTTATAATAAATTAATAAGAATTTATAAAGACGCAACACATTGATTCAATTTATACGTAGTTATACTTACTTTTAGAAAGGTAAATATACCCTAAATTGCCTATAGTTTTAAAATTTGTTGAGATATACAACCTTTTTGTATACATTTACGTATAGTAGGAAACGGTCAGGATTTAATACAACTTAAACTTTGGAGAAATGAATAAATTTATACATATTGTTTTTGGCGTTATAGTGTCAATTTCATTAAATGCTCAAACTGGGCCAGGCGGTGTTGGTAGTGCTGCGAGTAATGTGATTTGGTTAGATGGGGATGTTGTAACTTATTCAACATTACCGAATATAGGAACTTGGCCTGACCAATCAGGCAATGGGAATGATTTTGGGCAAGGTACTTCTACAAGGCAGCCGAGAACAGTTTCTTATTATGGATTTCAAGGATTAAGGTTTGATGGTGGTGATTACGTTAGAAATGGCGGAATTGCTGCTTTAAATTCAAGTAATCATACTCAATACATCGTTTATAATGGGAATAAAGCTAATCATAACGGAATTTTGTTTGAGGGTGCTTTTACTCAAAGTTCCCAGTTTTTGAGAACCTATCGTGCTAACAGTAATGTAAGAAGTTGGGTGCTTAATAGCACATTAGGTGTTGTTGATAACCAAACTACAAATTCGAGTGCCTTTCAAATCGTTTCTTCCTCTTGGGATGGAGCTGCTGATACATGGACAAGTTATAAAAATGGAACCTCTTTTGGTACAGCTGGTGGTGCCGATGGAAGCCCTACTGGTAATTTTAGAAATACCATTGGTGCAGCTTCTAACAATGCCTATAAATTTAATGGAGACATGGGTGAAGTGATTGTTTATAACTCTGTGTTGAATTCTGCTCAAAGAAATATTGTAGATAATTATTTATCTTCAAAGTTTAATATTGCTATTGCTACTGATTTGTATGCGTACGATGCTGGATTAACACATCGATATCAAGTAATCGGAGTTGGTCAAGAAGCTGATGGAAATAATAGTGTTGCACAAGGGAAAGGAATAGTTGAAATTACTGCTGGAGGTTTTTTTCCTGGAGATTATGTTATGACAGGTCATAATAATACGGGGTTAAATCAAGTTACTAATGACGTTCCAATTTCTATATCTGGGGGATCTCGACTTACTAGAACATGGCGTGTTGGGGTAACAGGTGCAACGCCTGCAACTGTGGGTGTAAAAGCTGATGTATCATCATTGCCTTTAGCTCCTGGTTCGTATTATCTATTAGTCGAATCAGATAATGGAATATTTAATGATGGAGATGTTGTTGAGTATGGTCCCTTTGTAGATGTTGCTGGAATTGTAGATTTCGGTCTTATTCCATTCGTTGATGGTGATTATTATAGTATTGCTACTGGTACTCCTACAGGTATATTTTCTGTTAAAACTGGCTTTTGGGATGTTGCATCAACTTGGAATTGCAATTGTGTTCCTGGAGCAGCGGACAATACGACAATATCACTTGGTCATACGGTTACAGCAAGAACTACAACTAGTGTTAATGATTTAACTGTTGATGGAAATTTAAATTCTCAACAAACTGGGAGTTTTAATGTTAAAGGGAATTATGTTGTAAATGCAACGGGTTCAGCTGTTCACAAAACAGTTACATTTAATGGTCTTTCTATACAAAATCTTACTAATAATTCTGCAATAACTGTAGATTTCAACTCAATGGTTGTAAATAATACTAGTAATGTAAATTTTCAATCTGGGAGTTTCTCAATATCGAATTCTTTGAATGTAAGTGCTGGAATACTAACAAATATTGCTGGAACTT
>JBFIEB010000278.1:0-3774 GCA_041603555.1 Vicingaceae bacterium | reverse complement strand
TGCTATTTGGCCATTTACTGTGGTAGGTAGGCCTCCACAGGAAGATACACAATTTGGAGCGTTGATTCATAAACTGGCTGGCAAAGCCATTCAAACAGAAATACCTGGATTACACGAAATAAATGCAGTTGATGCGGCTGGGGTTCACCCTTTATTATTGGCTATTGGAAGTGAGAGATACGCCCCTTATTCAAATTTAAAACAACCTCAAGAATTACTCACTATTGCCAATCATATTTTAGGAAAAGGACAATTGAGTTTAGCCAAATATTTATTGATAGCTAATAAGGAAGACGCTTCTGAACTGAGCTGTAACAACATTGAAGCATTTTTTACGCATATGCTAGAACGGGTAGATTGGAGTCGAGATTTACATTTCCAAACTAAGACTACTATCGACACACTTGATTATAGTGGTAATGCTATTAACCAAGGGTCGAAAGTAATTATTGCAGCAGTAGGAGAGAAAAAACGAACCTTGCTAGGAGCAGGTCCTGATGAAAATTTCGAAATGGTTCTACCTGGAGTTGTTGCCTGTAATTTTAAACCCTTTACAGATTATATACAGGCAAAAGAAGAAATCGACCAGTATACTCAAGAATTATCTGCTCAGGATTTAGAGGGCATCATGATGATTGTTCTAGCGGATGATGCCAGTTTTCTAGAAAAGAATTTAAATAATTTCTTATGGACCACTTTTACTCGTAGTAATCCTGCCAACGATATTTATGGGGTGGACAGTTTCACTGAGCATAAACATTGGAGTTGTAATGGACCATTAATTATTGATGCCCGAACAAAACCTCATCACGCTTCAGCATTAATAAAAGATGAGAAAGTTGAAAAACGGGTGGATGAATTATTTACTAATGGATCTTTAAAAGGAATTTATTTTACTACTACTTTTCCTGAATAATTTTGATTATGAATCAAAATTTGATAAAAGTAGATTCCTTTAGGTAATTCACTGACATCGATTTCCGTGATATTTTTATTTATTTTCTTAGATATAACAACTGTACCTGTTAAGTTAAAAATTGATAACTCTCCTCCTATACTACTTGATTTTGCACTAATTTTAAAATAAATCAATCCCTTAGTTGGGTTAGGGTAAACCAACAGCATATTCTTAATGCTAAACTGATTTTCTAAACCAACAAAACAATTTTCAAAATAATTCCAAATAGTATCATTAATTGAAGTATTACTTGGGTTAACAACTATAATCATAACCCATTGACCCGTAAATAAAGATGTAGGAGCACTCCATAAATACCCGCCATTGGTTGAAGAATAATTTTGAACAATACTAATCGATGTAGCACCACTATCCAAAGAATAAGAAAGGTCTAATAAACCATTATTACCATAAGAGCACCATTGTATGTTAATCACATCTGTGCTACAATAAGTATTACTATCAGAACACATTGACCCTCCAATAAATAAATCACATGTGCTCGCAAAACAATTGCTAGTTAAAGAATATTTACCCACAAACATATTATTAACCGAAGGCATCAAAGTACTTTCAAAACTTAAAGTGTCAACTGCCTTACCAGAAAAAAAGATATCATTGCATGGTGTAATATCGAAGGAATGCGCATAAGCATTGTCAGAAGATTCAATCGTATTTATCCAATTCAAATTACCATCCAGAGTGTGAGACGACAAAAATATTTCTTTCCCTGACCCTACAATACCATGATTTTTTCCATTTTGAGATGAAGCGGATATCATATCTTCATAATTTCCGAACAGATATATACTAGAATCTGCAATTTCAATATCAACTACTTCGCTTGCAGTTACATTATTATACCATAAAAGATTCCCAGTTAAGTCATATTTCAATAAAAATGCATTGTTATTTATATAGTTAGATAAAATCGTTCCATCACTTAACGTAATTTTCTTAGTAGAGAATTCTGGTTGATCTGACATAGGATCATATCGATAATTTAAAGCCACATATATTTTATCATATTTATCAACTTCTACTTTTGGCTTAATACTTAGAAATAAATATTTCGCGTGTGAAATATTATGTGTGAAAAAGAAATTCTTATACCTCAAACTATCTCTATCTAATATACCAATGATATGATTCAAATCTGATGGAGGTGTTAAAAGGTTTAAATTATTGTTCATATCATAATATTGAACATAATCATCACAATTAGCTGTAACTAATAAATCACCATTACTTAATTTAAACAATTTAGGACCTGTTAAAAATGCACCATTAGTACTTGGACCAAACCATTGTAAGTAATGATAATTAAATAACCAATTTGAACTGTTGTTATTTTTTATATCACCTCCTTGATCCAAAAATTCTCCATTGTGATTAATCTTTACAACCCCAGCAACCCCATTAAATCCATTTTGGAACAAGGTATTTATCCCATAAGGACCACTAAACCATATCGCTCCATATTCTTGATAATAATAAATATGCTGATCATCTATATAAATAATGTCTCCTATCCCTGGCCCAACTTCCGAAAAATTAGCCCACACTGTATTTCCTAAAGAATCTAATTTTATAACAAATGACCTAGGGTTTGCCCCAAGAGTTGAACCAAATATGGAATTAAAATTAAATAAAGTATCAGGCATCATCATCATTCTTGCATTAGTATGACCAGCAATATAAATATTTCCTTTACAATCAGTAGTCATAGATGTAATTCCTGATTTTCTATAAAAACTATGGAATCCCGACCCCATTCCAGTAGCAATTTGCATAGCATAAGTCTGAAATTTATCCCAAATGATATTGCCATTCGGATCAATTTTAGTAAGAAAATAATCTGGCACATTGCCACTATTCCACTGAACATCCTTAAACCACCCTGTTAAATAAGTATTCCCTAAATTATCCGTGTGCTGATCAAGTACTACCCTACCTCCATCATTTAGCCACGAACTATAGCTCATTGCTCCATAATGAAAAGGTAAAGTATCAATGTAACAATAGCTACCTGTTCCGCTATTCGCAGAATCAATGATATTAACCTGCGTAAAAGTAGTATCTGCACATTGATACAATCCATTAGCAATCAATTGAACCAATATACCAGTTTGACTGCTATCGGCTAGAACAATTGGAGTGGTTAATCCAGATGATGAAGGCGTGGTATTGGATGCAAAGTTCCATTGGTATGTATTCCCCACTGAATTATTAGCTATAGATAAAGTATCTCCAACAAAAAAAGTATTGGGATATAAATCAATATTCGCTACAGCAGAGTCCATGTAAATTAACATGGATTGATTTAATGAGTCTATGCAAACACCTCCTTGAGGATTTATAATTACTGCTTCCAAAAAATAGGAAGTTGTAACATTAGGTCTTACATAAGTTAAAGTACCTCCATTACTTGTTTGATCTTCATATGTTCCTAAAGGAATAGTATACAACATTCGATAGGTATATCCTGGTATAGTATTGCTAAAAGTTATAATCAAACTATCCCCCAAGCACAAAGTAGAATCATTTACAGTAAAAATAGTATTACTTAAATCTGGAAAATTATAAACTGTTGTATCTAAATAATTTGTTATTAAACCACATACATGGTTAATAGTGCCAACTATCATAAAAGTCGATGTTGAATCTACAATGTTGTTAGCAAAAGTGAGGGTTCCTCCACTACCTGTTTGTGGCACCCCTACAGGAATAGAATCATGATACAATTGATAAGAAACTCCTACTTGTGAGTTAAAAACCCATAGCGTATTAGATTCTCCCATACAAAGTGTATCGTA
>JBFIEB010000277.1:0-3786 GCA_041603555.1 Vicingaceae bacterium | reverse complement strand
ATGTTAATTCTTGACAAGAAAAAAGACATTTGGATATTAAAAACCTTAGGAGCAAATAATAAATCTATCAGAAAAATTTTCTTTGCTGAAGGGATGCTGATTAATTTGTTGGGGGCAGTTTCTGGTATGGTAATAGGAGCAATCGTCTGTTGGCTACAGGTAAAATATCATCTGTTCAAGTTAGAGGGAGGTGTAGTTGAAGCCTATCCGATTGAGTTAAACATTATGGATTTTGTATCCGTTTCCATCATTGTAATAATTATTGGCTTAGTAGCATCGTGGTATCCAGTTAGGAGACTGACTAAAAAGTATCTTTAACATTTAAACAAACTGCGCTTGAATTTCGTCTAAGGCTTCGAAAACCTCTTGTGCATCATCTTTGGTCACTAATTTCATCCGATGAGGTTTAATGTGCTCTATTCCTTTAAAATAGTTGCTGTAATGCCTACGCATTTCTAACACCCCGAGTTTTTCTCCCTTCCACTTTACTGACATTTCCAAATGTCTTCTAGCAGCATTAATTCTATCTTGTATTGTCGGTTCAGCTAAGTGTTCGCCAGTAGCCATAAAGTGTTTAATCTCATTAAATATCCATGGATAACCTATGCTTGCTCTTCCAATCATTACTCCATCAACACCATATTTGTTTTTGACTTCAACTACTTTTTCAGGAGTATCTATATCACCATTGCCAAAAACAGGGATGTGCATTCTAGGGTTATTTTTTACTTCACCAATTAAGGTCCAATCAGCACTTCCCTTGTACATTTGTTTTCTTGTTCTACCATGTATAGCAATCGCTTTAATGCCAACGTCTTGTAAGCGCTCAGCAACCTCAACAATGTACTTGGTGTTCTCATCCCAGCCTAATCTTGTTTTAACAGTAACAGGAATAGTTGTGCTTTTTACTATCGCTTCGGTCATTGCAACCATTTTAGGAATATCTTGTAAAATCCCAGCTCCTGAACCTTTACAGGCTACTTTTTTTACAGGGCAACCATAATTAATATCGATAATATCAGGTTTGGTTTTAGCAGTAACTTCAGTTGCCTTTTTCATGGATTCAATGTCGTTTCCAAATATTTGGATACCAACTGGCCGCTCATATTCGTAGATGTCTAACTTTTGAACACTTTTAGCAGCATCTCTAATTAACCCCTCAGAAGAGATAAATTCTGTATACATCAAGTCTGCCCCATTTTCTTTACACAAGACTCTAAAAGGAGGATCACTTACATCTTCCATAGGAGCTAGCAGCAAGGGGAATTCACCTAATTCAATATTTGCTATCTTTACCATCACACAATGTGTGTTTATTATTACTGAGGTACTACCCAGTTTTAGTTACTTCCTTGCCAATTTTATAAGTTGCAAGGGGTTTAATAAAAGCGAAATTAGTATATAAATATGTTATCTAGAGTAGAATTAGCTGGCAAACCATTTTTACAATTGATTTTAATACTATGCTTATGCTTAGTTTCTGTTATCTTTTTTTCCATAATTGGAGGAGTGATTACCATTTTTGCATATGGAATCGATATTGCCAGCATAAAGAATTATGGAGACCCAAACACAATTGAAGGGCTGAAATTATTTCAGTTGTTAAGCGCAATAGGATTATTTATAGTTCCTCCAATTATTTATGCTTTAATAGCCTCAAAAAAGCCTTTAACTTTTCTTAGTTTAAAAAGCTTGAACAAACCAATTAACTACTTTGTAATATTGGCATTTATGATAATATCCACTCCCTTTGTCTCATGGCTAATTGAAGTAAACGCAAACATGTCATTACCCAATTTTATGAGTGACATTGAACAATGGATGCGAAGTAGTGAAAATCAAGCAGAAGAGTTGACCAAGGCTTTTTTAAGTTTTGACGGAATAGGTAGTCTTATTTATGTTTTGATTATTGTAGCAGTTGTGCCAGCTTTTGGAGAAGAACTTTTGTTTAGAGGAGTACTCCAAAAAATATTTATACAGTGGAGCAAAAATCCTCATGTGGGGATATGGATAACTTCTATTTTGTTTAGCGCTTTGCACATGCAATTCTTTGGCTTTTTCCCAAGACTACTGTTGGGCCTAATGTTTGGCTATATATTTTTATGGTCTAAATCATTATGGTTGCCGATTTTAGGGCATTTTTTTAATAATGGAAGTGTTGTTATTGCTAGTTATTTTTTCCCGGAAGCGATAGAAAATGCAGACATTTCAATTTTCGAAGAGTCAGAATATAGTATTGTGTTTTATATATCCAGTTTCATTCTTTCGGGATTTATTTTTTACCTGATGAGAAAAATCAATAAACAAGAACCACAGAATAATCAAAACAATGAAGCGATAACGCATTAATTAAAATCTTTCGTACCTTTACATGCTATTAATCGACTAGTTTATAGCGATAAAAAAATAAAGACATGAACACTATATTATTAGGATTTATCGGACCATGGCAAATAGCTTTAATTGTGGCTATCGTTTTATTATTATTTGGAGGTAAAAAAATCCCTCAATTAATGAGAGGAATGGGGTCTGGAATTAAGGAGTTTAAAGACGGGATGAAAGAAGGAGAAGATGGTGCTAAACCTGAAGAAAAGGATACAGAAAAGTTAAAATAACGTTCTGTTTCAAAAAATTGAAAAGGAAAATTTCTATTCCTTTTAAATCGATGCTCTCTTAATGGAAAAAGTATATACATCTCTTAAAGAGGTTCAACAAGATATTTCTACTGGTAAGATAAATTGTGAACAACTGGTACAATCTTACCTTGATCGAATTGAAAACAATAAACACTTAAATGCATTTTTAGAAGTATTTGCTGAGGAAGCTTTAAATTTTGCCACTGAAGTAAATGAAAAAATTACAAAGGGGACTGCTGGTAAATTAGCCGGGATGGTTATTGCCTTAAAAGATAATATTTGTTATAAAGGACATAAGGTTTCAGCATCATCTAAAATTTTAGAAGGATTTGAATCATTATATAATGCCACAGTTGTTGAACGACTTTTAGCGGAAGATGCCATCATTATCGGAAGAACAAATTGTGATGAATTCGCAATGGGGAGCTCTAATGAAAACTCTGCTTATGGAGAAGTTTTAAATTCTATTGACAATACTAAAGTTCCGGGAGGGTCATCTGGAGGTTCTGCAGTTGCTGTAAAAGCCAATATGTGTTTAGCTTCATTAGGTTCAGATACAGGAGGATCAGTTAGACAACCGGCTTCTTTTTGTGATGTTATAGGAATGAAACCAACTTATGGAAGGGTATCAAGATATGGCCTTATTGCGTATGCTTCTTCGTTTGACCAAATTGGACCTTTTACGCATAATGTTGAGGATTTAGCCCTTATTATGGAAGTGATTGCTGGAGGCGACAATTATGATAGTACATGCTCTCAAAAAGAAGTCCCAGCGTATTCCGAAAAATTAAACTTTGACAATAAACTTAAACTTACTTACTTTAAAAGTTATGTTGAAAATGAAGGGTTAGACCCTGAAATAAAAGCTAAATTTTACGAAGTAGTTGAGCAATTAAGAAAAGAAGGACATACAATTGAGGAGACAGAATTCGAATATTTAGATTATTTGGTTCCGACATATTATGTATTGACGACTGCTGAAGCTTCATCAAATTTAGCGAGATATGATGGAATCCATTTCGGGCATAGAAGTGAAGAAGCTACAGACTTAGAATCAACATATAAGCTATCAAGAACTGAAGGCTTTGGGAAAGAGGTAAAACGTAGAATTATGCTTGGAACTTATGTGCTAAGTGCAGGATTTTATGAT
>JBFIEB010000276.1:0-3786 GCA_041603555.1 Vicingaceae bacterium | reverse complement strand
ATATGTTGGCGAAAATTAGAACCCTAAAATCAGGAGGGCAGGTAGATTCTTTAATTAGATACTCCTATAACCAACAATTTGTTAATGATAGTTCTTTACAAAAGTACTCGGCTGAAAATTCTGAGGGAGGAACATTAGAAATGGTGGTGCTGGATGGTGATACTTTATATATCTATAATATGTCTCCTTTTACAGTGGTGGATATGCATCCTTATGGAGATGCTGTAAAGGATAAACAATTTAGACGATTGAGGTGGCACGTAAAAAAGGTGTACCCTTATGCTAGAGCTGCTGCAGAGAAATTGACCAAGTATAATGAGGAAATTAAAACGGTAAAATCAAAAAGAAAGAAACGAAAATTGATGAAGCTTAGGGAGCAAGCATTAAAAGAGGAGTTCGAAGATGTTATTAAAAACATGTCTAAAACTTCGGGACGAGTTTTAATTAAACTAATAGACAGAGAGACTGGAGAATCTACCTATGAAATTATTAAAGAGATGCGTGGGCGATGGAAAGCATGGACATATCAAGGTGTAGGAAAACTTTACGGAGCGGATTTAAAACAACGTTACGATCCTAAAAAAAGTGAAGAGGATGAAATGATTGAAAGAGTAGTACAGTCGTTAATTGCAGAAGGTGAGAACATGCGTTAACCGCCTAAAATTCCATGTAAATCATCTACTTGGCTTTCCCATAGAAGTGAGGCTGCTTCAATGTCATCTTCTTCAGTGAAATCGGTAATCAATAAGGCAACATCTTTAGTAATGTCGTCAATCTGAATTCTAAATTCGAAGTAAGTATCCTTGTCATCATCTTCTAACCATTTGAATTTAATGTACTGATTCGCCTTTTTACTTATTAATTTTGCTTGTTCTTCGCTATCATCCCAAATAAAAGTAAATATTTCTCCTCTAGAATTTACATTGTGGGCAAACCATTCACTTAAACCACTAGGAGTTGATAAATACTTATACAACAAACCAGCAGATGATTTAACCACAAACTCAAGCTCGTATTTTACTTTATCAGACATACTACCGATAGATTTTCACTCCTTGCAAGATAGTAAAAAAAATGAATTTATGTGATAGTAATTGGTAAATAAAAAAAAAGCTTACAATCTGCTGATAAAAAGACAAAACCACTATATTTGTGCCCTCATTATGGCGAGGTAGCTCAGTTGGTTACCTGCCTGCCTGCAGGCAGGGAGCGCAGTGTTCCGAGAATGCAAAGTGTTGTATTGAAAGACCTGATATAACACGAAATTTATTATGGCGAGGTAGCTCAGTTGGTTAGAGCGCAGGATTCATAACCCTGAGGTCGAGAGTTCAAATCTCTCTCTCGCTACCAAAAACCCAACTTTTGTTGGGTTTTTTATTCGAAGAAATGAACCAAATTTATTTGGGGGTTTTATTTGCAATTCACTTTGCCATCTTTTATTAAATCTTGGCAACCGTCTTCAAGAATTTTAATTTCCATTTTATTTTTTTTAGGCTCAAAAATGTAGTAGCGTGGTATGGTAAAACCTGATCCATCTGTTTGAGAATCCTCATAACAATCATAATCTTTCCGTTCTACATCTACAATGTCATAAAAATAAAGTTTACTGTTAAGCTCCTCTACATAAATACAACAGTTGGTATGTTGGTGCTGTAACTTTCGTTGTTCCTGTACGACATCAAAATTGATTTGATTTCCTGTTTTATCAAAAATTACTAGCCCTCTGTTGTTCTCCATTTCATCTAGGAAACGAATAATAACAAAATGTTCTCCTACTTTAATTTCTGTATTCTCGTAAGACTCCATACAGTTGTTTTTAGAGAGGTCTATAGCGTATTTTTCCCCTTGCACCAAAAAGACACCTTCTTCTGTTTTAGAAATAAAATAGTTGGCTTTTTCTTAAGCGTATGTGCTTATAGCACAACAAACAAACAATGTGAATAGTAGTTTCTTCATATTACGAAAATTACTGATTTGAATTTTCATTTAAAAATTGAGTCAATGCTACTGCCATTAATTTTCTGCCCTTATAGTGAAAATGAGAATTAGGTAATTCATCAATAAACTCATCAGCTTCCAATAATTCCATATTGTCTACTATAACTACTCCATCTTTACCATAACGTTGGTGTAACAATTTACGATTGTGAGCAATCAATTGAGTTAATTCAGTTCCAACTAATTCTTTAGATTCATCTAATTTTTCAGGCATGAGATGAAAAACAAGTTGCCAGTTTCTCTTTTTAACTAAGGCTACAATGTTATCAAAATTTGTTATTCTTGGGCTATTTTCAGTGTCAATTTGAAAAGCATAATTGGCAATGTGTGAGCTTCCTTTAGCTTTCATTTCTTCAGTCCAATGCTCATCAAAGGGAATGTATTCTCCTTTTTCATAAGCTGTTTTCCAATCGTATAATGTATTAAACGAGCCCATTTCTATTTGGTCTCTTTTCCAATCTCTTTCTCTTAATTCAGCCAGCTCATTAATGCTGTTGTATTTTACTTTATCAAAACTTAATAAGAAACGATTAAGTAGTGGTGGGTAATTATTATTAAGCATACGAATTCGCTGATTGATCGAGTTGGTTACATAAGTATTTTGTACTGTTGCTGCAAACGACCTTAAGTTCATTGTAACAATAACGGTTTTGATTTTTGAATCTGTTGGAACATTTGTTAGTATGGTGGAATACATTCCTGCATGAAAACCAACTTCACTTATGCCTACTACTTTTTGGGTTGCTAATAAACTATCGAGTAGCTGACTGATGCCTTTTTCATTTTTAATTCCATCCCCAAAATACGAGTCTGAACAATCTCCTAAATAGAGGATGTCAGCATTTTTGGTTAATACTATTTCATCGGTTAGTCCTGAGTATTCTTCTAAATCGGCTTGCCATAAAGTAGCCTTATAGATGTAGTTCATTACCACCAATGCGATAATTAGTAACCCTCCTTTTATTACTATTTTTTTCAGTTCTCTCATTAAAAATTACTATAGATAAAAGGGTAAGTTTCTACACCTGATTGGGTAATTATTGCAAATAGTAGAATGATATAGATGCTCCACCGTAAATAAATAGCTTTGGATTGACACCAATTTTCAAACCCATTTTTGAATAAATGATGATCTACAAAAATGAAGGAGAATACTCCAAAAACAGTAAGCACTAGTTCTTTAGAATGGAAAAATGAAAAGTCAGTTTGAAACTGAACAGCTTGTGCTATCCAATGACTTGCTTCACCAACATCATGAGCTTTAAAGTAAATGCAGGAAAAGGCAAAAACCAATAGTGTAAGCACAACACTCATCAATTGATAAGGTATTTTAGGAATCGTTTCTGCTAACTTTTTTCGCATTTTCTGTGTTAAAATTTCATAACCCAAAACGAATCCTTGAATGGCGCCAAAAATGGCAAAGGTCCAATCTGAACCATGCCATATTCCTAGTAATAAAAAGCTAAAAAACACGGAAAATATTATTCCCCATTTTTTTAAGCTAAAGGTTAAGGATACCCACATGGATAAAGGTGTAAAAATATAATCGTTTACCCAGGTAGAAAGAGAAATGTGCCATCTTCGCCAAAAAGCGGTTAGGGAAGTGGCAAAAAATGGTAAGTTAAAATTTTGAGTAAGCTTTATTCCAAACAACCTTGCGCTTCCTAACGCAATATCGGTATACCCGGAAAAATCAACATAAATTTCTACGGTATAGAGTAGGAAAGCCACCATTAAAGGAAATCCAGCATTACCTGCTGAATGTTCAAATAGTGGTTCAATAAATCT
>JBFIEB010000275.1:0-3793 GCA_041603555.1 Vicingaceae bacterium | reverse complement strand
GTCATTTCTGATGTTACTTTAAAGTCAAAATTGGTTTCTTTTTCTTCTGTTTCTACCCAATAAGCATCTATTACTTTTGATCCAGATTCAATACTCACTAAGGCTCTACCATCTTTAGCGGATGGGAAATTGACTTTGACATTTTCACCAACGTCATATTTTTTCTTATCGGAACTGAATGAAAGCATGGAAGCTCCCCCAGGATTTTCACGTTCTGCACGACCTGCCCATCCTGGCCAGTCCATGTAAACAGTTTTACCAGTGGCATGACCACTAACAGGATCATAAACCCTTACTAAATATCTTCCCCATTCTGGATAATCAACTCTAAAAGTGAATTTTCCTGAACCATTTTTGGTATTCAATTTCTTTTTAATAATAGGATTATGATAAGAACTACTAACGTAAGAAGCGAGGTTGTCTACTCCTGAACTCCACCACCAACGCCATTCTACTTTGTAAACTTCAACCTCTAATCCAGTTCTAGAAACAGGTTTTCCTTCCTCATCAACAGTAACTACTCGAACGGTTTGACCAGTATCAGTTAATAACATTCCTCTTGCTTTATCTCCTTTTGGCATTTTAATTCCAACATAAGATTCATAAGGAGAATAAGGAATAGAGAATCTATCAATACTAAAATCACCACTTTCTTCAAACACTCTAGCCACGAAGTTAGCCTTAAGCATACCCGGAGCTTCATCTGAAACATTGAGGTTGACACTCACAGAAGCATTTCCATCATTATCAATTTTTCTGTCAAAAACTGTTATTTCTTCAGACTCAAACCTTCTAGCTGGATCATCAAATTCATAATCAGGATATTTTTTAAATGTAGTTTTAGATTGAAATAGGGTAGTGGTAATGTTTGCTTTTAAATTTCTTGCTTTAGCTCCATGCAACCACTTTACATTTAGGGTTCCTGAAATATCATTATTAGCAGTTGTAAGTTTATCAACACCAAAATCTAAATTAATTTTTAATCGATTTGGTTTAATGGTTTCAATCTTAATATTTTTTCTAAACGTTGCTCCACCAACTTTAATTTTAGCAGCCCAGTTTCCTGTAGGAGCATCATCTTCTGTTTTAGTAGAGAAATTATAAAAGCCGTTTAAACCTCCAGTTTTTACCATTTTAGTAACCAATTGTCCTTGAGGATTGATTAGCTCAAATGATACTGGATGGTTTTTAGGTAATAATTTATCCTCATCTTCTAAGATAAACATTACAAAAAGTGAATCTCCTGGTCTCCAAACACCCCTTTCTCCGTAAATAAACCCTTTAATTCCTTTTTGTATGACTTCACCTTGTACATCAAACTTGCTTAATGATAAAGAAGATCCATCATCAAGTTTTAAATAACCTCTTTGCGTACCTTTTTTAGCAATTAATAAGAAAGGTTTTTTCTCCATATCTAGCTGAGCTAACCCTTCATTGTCGGTTTGGATAGTTCCTAATAATTGTTGTTGATAGTTATAAACCTCAATGGTCACTCCAGAAAGTGGCTCAGTAGTTCTTAGGTCTGTAACTGCAAAATGCATTTGTTTACTGTTACCAGCTTTTGCAATAATTCCAAAATCTGAGGCTAGAACATTTCTGCTTACTGTTCTTCTTTTTCCGTAATATGATTTGGTACAAGGGTCATCTCTGTCTTGATAATCGTAGCCATAATCATCATAATAATAGTAGTCATCATAGTAGTAATCATCATAATAATCCCAATTGCTTTGTTCTACTTCATCATCCTCATCCCAATTATCTTCCATAGATTCCATTTCATCTGTATTTGCATCATCGCCTTCGCAAGGGTAGAGTGAAAATGATTTTTTAAAGCTTAACTCTATTTTATAAATAGCACCAGGTTCTGTTGCTATGAATTTAGATAGATCAAGAGAGAAAGCATTCCATTTCCCAAAATCAACAGGTGATTTAGAGTTTAGTTTTATTGTTTCCTTATGAACTAATCTTCCTACTCTTTTTAATTGACGGTTACCATCTAACTGGTTCACCTGTAAAAATTGGGCAACATTGTTTTCAAAGATTTGAATGAGACGAACATTAACTGCTTTAAGATTGACAGCTTCGAATGGAAAAATTAATCCATCGGTACTCGGTAAAATAACACCTTTTCCAATTAGCCTAATAGCTGGTTTAATGTCTTCAAATACAACTTCAATTTCAGAACCTTTCTCCATCTTATAGTTTAAGATGTTTTTAATTCCAGCTTCAATAAATAATGTTCGAGCACCAGTTTGCCGTACAGGTGGATAAACTTTTATTTGATTATTATCGATAATGTACCTCAAAGAGCTATTATCTTTTAATCGAATTAATCCTCTTAAATTTTGTGTCTCATTTAAAGGATCCGAAAATTCGAGAAGGATATGTTGCTCAGGTTGTTGGACTACTTCTACATTTAAAACTTTAAAATCACTTAACGATGGTATTTCAATAATTTCTTCTCCTTCAGAACCATCAATATCTATCACATCTCCATTCCAGGAAACTAAAACTTCTTCAGCAGCTTCTTTTCTTACTACTTTTTCAATTGTGAAATGGTGTGTTTTTCTATTCGTTTCATGCTCCCATGTAATTTTCAGTTGCTTGTCATCTTGATTAGCTGTTAGTACTCTTTCAATGTCTTCATTATTAATGACGTCAGCTGTAAGAATAGTTCCAGGTAGCTTATTAAGTTTTAGTTTTGTTTTTTCATATGTTTTGTATGTCCCAATATCTACTGAAAAAGCTTGTTGAATGGTTTGAAATTGAAATTTAAAAATTTCTAAATCATCCGGAAGCCCATCTATTAGTTTCTCTAATTCAAACTCACCAATGAAAGGAGTGCCTGAAGGCATAGTTTCATTAGGGTGAAATTCAATGGTCCGTTCGTCTATCCAATAAGCATCTCCATCAATACTTGGAGAAAAATCAAAAAGGTCATCTTCAATAGGCTCTCCATTATCGTTAAAATGAATGCTATTTTCCATTAAACGAATTCGAATTGTTGATTCGTTTGAAATTATACCAGATGTAAAGGCGGAAATATATTCTCCAAAAGCAGGATTAATTTCAATAATTTCATTAGGATCATTACCACATCTAATAAAGGAAGTTAAAATAATAATTAAAGCGAATCCTTTTTTAAGGATTGAGTTAGATAGGTATCGCATAAATCTTGTTTTAGAAAGATTTAAAATTATGCAATATTTTAAGATTTTTAAGTTATTCTTTAATGATTTTTTTGGTAATTAAACCCTCTCCATTATTAATTATTAAGTTATATATCCCATTTGAAAATTGTTCTAAATAGATAACTGTTAAATTAGTTGTAGGATGTGATTGATAAACAACTTTTCCAAGATTATCAACTAATTTTATTTCCATGGTTGAAGTAAAGTTTTCAACGATAATATTTAATTCATCTGAAGTAGGGTTAGGGTAAACTTGAACACTTTCTACAGTGTTATTTTCGACTCCTGTGCAGATAGAAACAATAACATCAATAGTGTCTCTATTCACACATCCATTTGTTTCCGTAACGTCCACCCAATAAGTAAATGTTCCTGTCCCTGTAATTAAACCATCAATAAGAATGGTTTGAGTTGTGGCTCCTGTGCTCCATAAGTAATTATTATAGGTCCCAGCGTCTAGTGTAATGGTAGCATTATCACACATTATGGTGTCAGCACCCAAATCCACAATTACATGATTTAGAGGTGGTAAATTATATCCAGTAGTGGTAAATTCTTGTGTAAATACATCTATGTCTTCACAACTGTAACCCATATCAATT
>JBFIEB010000274.1:0-3796 GCA_041603555.1 Vicingaceae bacterium | reverse complement strand
GGACGCATTTAAATGAAATGAAATATCTTGAGATTTACTTGTTGGAGCAATTCTATTTACTATTTTTTTACCAAGTGCATCATAAAGTTCAATATCAACTTGATCATAAGCCAATGGGCAATCCTTTAAATCTATGGTGCAACTTCCTACACAAGGATTAGGATACACATGTAGGGTACATATACCTTCATCATTTTGATTAAAGTTAACTGCTAATAAACCAACGTATTCATATTGACCATCAAAATCTGTTTGCTTTAATCTATAATAAGCTGTTCCTATTAAAGGGGAATCATCGTATTGTTCATAGTCCTGAACAACGGAACTATTACCACTTCCAGGGATATCTGCGATATTTACAAAATTAATCCCGTTTTGACTTCTTTCGACCGTAAAAAAATCATTGTTTAGTTCGGCTGCCGTTTTCCATACTAATTTTATAGATGTATTATCAATTTCTGCTTTAAAACTAATTAAAGTAATTGGTAAAGGAGCTATGCCAAATTCAAATGGGCCAGGTAAGTCAGCTTCCTTACTTTCCCATATCCAAATACTACAAATGGAAATTTTATTCGAATTGTCATCGCCAGGAGCAGAAATCCAACCACCAGGAAGACCATTAATATATGAATCACAAGGTAATTTTAATTTAGGTCCATTATCTGGAAAATTAAGAACTCCAGCAATAATTAAAACAATAGGGGGACATGCTTCTAAATCAACTTGAGCCCGAACATGTATGGAATCTCCAGGAAGAATAGCTATTGTATCGTAGCATCCAGGAATTGCAGCGGGGTTCCAAGATGCAGCAGAGTTCCAATCGCCACCTCCTGTTCCATTGGATGAAATAAGGGTAGATAATCCAAGTTTTGGTAAGGTAAATATTATTAGAAAAATAATTATTGTAAAAAACTTCTTCATATTAAAACGTTTTAAATTAATACGAATTAAGTATCAAATGGTTGCGCTATCAGTAAAATTACTGGACTAAAACCCGCTTAGATTGATTTTTACCATTGGTAGTCGATCTAACAATATAAACACCTGGTGCTAAATTATTAGATGAATTTAAATGAAATGAAATATCTTGGTCCTTACTTTTTGGAGTAATTCTATTTACAATCTTTTTACCTAAAGCATCATATAATTCAACATCAACTTGGCTATCATCCAATGGACAATCTTTTAAATCTATCGTACAGCTAGCAACGCACGGGTTTGGATAAACCTCTAACACACAGATTCCATCATCATTTTTTTCTAAGTTTACAGCTAACAACCCTACGTGTTCAGATTTCCCATTATAGTCAGTCTGTTTTAATCGGTAATACGAAGTGCCATAAAAGGGTGATAGATCAATTGTTTCATAATTATTTATTACTGAGCTATTTCCAGCTCCATTTATGTGGTTGATATCCTCAAAATCAAAAGCATTTTGACTTCTTTGAATGGTAAAGAAATCATTATTAATCTCAGCTGAAGTGCTCCATTTTAAAATTACTGCAGTATTGTCGATTTCTGCTGTAAAGTTCACTAAAGACACTGGCAAAGCAGTAGGGCTTTGAGCACAAATTAAATCAACCAATGAAGAATCATTTGATGGATAATTTCTGTCATCTATCCCACCTACATCTGATGCAGAATTGCCTAATGCAGTTGCTCCATTCGGAGTTGTCATAAATGCCATTCTTACTAAATCCGTCTCATCAATACCGAACCATGTGGTTAAGTCTGCTATTGGAATAAAGAAATCATAAAAAACCGGTTTGGCACAAGCATTTCCAAAAAGTGCTTCTGTAATTTGGGTATTGGAATTTAATGAGTAAAAAACTCTATTTATGCCGGTGGTTAACCCATTTACGTCATCTAAGTAAACACCTTTACCGCCACCACCATTTTTAACTCTAATTTCAATTTCAAATCCCAAGTTGCCAACGATTGCCTCACCATCATCAACACAAGGTCCATTATCACCAAATGATAAGTCAGTATCAATAAAAACACTAAAACCAAAATTAGCAGTACCAGGGTCTTTACCTATTCTTAGTCTAAAAAGAAAAAATTCATCACCAGTTTGAGGGGTAGCATCAGGATCAACTACTGTAAAATAAGCTGCTTTTTCGGTGCCAATTGGAACGGGAACGTCTTGAATATCTATTGTGGCACATGGGCCGCCTGTAGCATTGTCTCCACTTGGTTCAGGTTCAAATTGGAATGCTGCAGTCCAAGTAATTTCAGATTCTAAATCATCATTAGCTATAAAAGGAGCACCTGTTGTTGTGGTCCAATTATCACCATTTGGATTAAGAACTGTAATAAATGTTGGTGAAGGAAAAAGTATAGCCCCCGGTTGTGCTAATGCAATATTAGATAGAAACAATAATATTATTAATGTAATAAATGTTCTCATTTTTTAATCAATTTTATCCCAATACGTAAAAAATGTATTGGTGGTTGCCAAATCTACGTAAAAATACGTAATTATCCAATCACTCTCCAGCACTTTTGATGAGTTTTCAACATTAAAATTATGATAATTGTCATCAGTTAAAAGAGAATATCTATAAGTGGGTTTAATTATTCGATAAACCGTAACTAATTCAAAATATTAAACTATCACTTCCCCATTAGCATCAGTCGTTACACTTTCACTCATATAATCAAAAAATGGGCGCATTTTTTTAAATGTGTTTGCTACCGTATTAACAAAGTCGGGGCTTAAAGCTTCCTTATCTGTAAATTTTTTAGAGATAATAAACTGTTTATATCGCAATAAATCTACAGCAGGGTTCTCTTTATCAAACCCTTTTGGACAGGTTTTTAATTGTTCACCATCCAATGTTCCAAATGTATCTTTAAACGATTTACTGTTTAATATCTTCCTTAATCCTGATGGATCAGCAGCAATATCCTCTCTTATCCGTTGTAAATCCTCTTTATTTGGCGCCCAAAATCCACCGCCAACCATAGTGTTGCCAGGTTCTATATGAAAGTAATAACCACCTCTTAATTCCTTAGTTGCTCTCTTGAATCCGCCAGCCCAGTGTGTTTTATAAGGAGATTTATCTTTAGAAAACCTTACATCTCTATATATCCTAAACAAACTTTTTTTACCTGTTGCGGTTTCTATTTTATCATGTTTATTCATTTCTAACAACAACGCATCTGCAAAATCGATAGTGTTTTGATGTTGAGCTAAATATTCATCTTTATGGGCATTAAACCAATCTCTATTATTGTTTTTTTTGAGCTTATTCAAAAAAGCAAAATTTTCTTTAGAAATAGTGGACATATATTTTGAGTTAAAAATTGAGCTATGAAATTACAAATTTTACTTTATTTTTGAAGGAAACAATCCACTTCATGAAACAAATCTTATCAGTCCTTTCTATTTTGCTTTTTCTTTGTCCAATTTATGCTCAATTAGAAGAAAACTACAAATACCCTAATAATAAAACCTATACTTACGATGAGGCTCATGAGGTCTATCAATCCCTGGCAAAAAAATATGATAAGGCACAATTTTTTCCAGCTGGAAGAAGCGATATTGGAAAATCTATAAATGTTTTTGTTATATCTGGGGATATGGATTTTAATCCAAAGTCTATTAAAGCTAAAAACAGGGGAGTTTTACTTATCAATAACGCCATTCATCCTGGAGAGCCTTGTGGTGTTGATGCCAGCATTAAATTTGCTAATGACTTATTAAGCAGTGACAAATATGCCAATCTTTTAGAAAATACCGTAGTATGTATTATTCCTTTTTATAATGTTGGTGGAGGATTGAACAGAAGTT
>JBFIEB010000273.1:0-3800 GCA_041603555.1 Vicingaceae bacterium | reverse complement strand
TAGCTATATTTTCTTTAGAAAGGTTATAGTTACAATTTCTTAAGGGATATAAATCCCGAATTAAACCTAAAACTGTTTGCATCATTTTTACCGAAGCATAAGGACCAAAATATTCAGATCCGTCTTTCACAATAGTCCTTGTGGAGTAAATTCGGGGAAATTGCTCATTTTTAATGCAAATCCAAGGATAAGTTTTGTCGTCCTTAAGCATGATGTTATACTTAGGCTGATATTTTTTGATAAGGTTATTTTCTAATAAAAGTGCTTCAATTTCTGAACCGACAACAATGGTTTTGACATCAGCAATCTGCTTTACTAAAACGGCCGTTTTACCTGGTTGATTTTTGGTAAAATAGGAGGTTACTCTTTTTTTTAGATCCTTGGCTTTTCCAACATAAAGAATTACCTCTTCCTTATTGTAATATTGATAAACACCGGGTTTATTAGGCAGCGTTTTAATGATTTTTTTTAACTGATTGGAATTCATTATAACAAATATACAGTCGAAAACTGATAATAAATGGAGCTTATTTCTTTTTGGAAAGTTCGTTTATTTGAACACCATTTTCATATTTAACATATCCGGCTAATTCACCATTTGGGTTAAAATATTTCCAAGCACCGTTTTCTTTGCCATCTATCATTTCACCTTTGGAAAGCATATTGCCATTTGGATAAAAATAAGTTTGCTCTCCGGTAATTTTTCCATTTATGTAATGTAAGTCTGCAATAATATTCCCTTTCAAGTCATACCTTAAGGATTCTCCATTTAATGACCCATTAAAGTAGGTTGCTTGTAGAGAAATAACCCCATCATCATAATAAAAAGTCCATTCACCATTTTTCTTACCTTTTTCATAAAAACCTTTTTCGACAATGATTCCTTCAGAATTTTTCTTTATCCATTCTCCATCTTTTTGTGAAAAAAGATTAGATGCTAAAAAAAAAGTGATGATGATTAATATATATTTCATGCTATAAAAATAAGAAGAAAGTATGATTACATAAAACCTAATTCCAATCTAGCTTCTTCACTCATCATGTCTTTATTCCATGTTGGTTCCCAAGCTAACTTTACTTTTGCTGATTTAACACTCCACATCGACTCAACTTTTTGTCTAATCTCTTCAGGCATACTTTCAGCTACAGGACAAGACGGAGAAGTTAAAGTCATGATCACTTGCACATTAAAATCATCATCTATATTAATTTCATAAATCAAACCTAGCTCATAAACATCTACCGGAATTTCAGGGTCATAAACTGTTTTTAAGGTTTCAATTATTAATTCCTCAACGTCTTTTTTAGTTAATTCTTTTTTATGTTCATCCATTCCGTTATGCTTTAGCTTGAAAAGCGATTGAGTACATTTTAATTTGTTTTACCATTGAAAGTAACCCGTTACTTCTGGTAGGCGAAAGGTGTTCTTTTAACCCAATTTGATCAATAAAGTATAATTCTGCTTCTGCAATTTCTTTTGGAGTATGATTAGAAAATACTCTAATCACTAATGCCACTATTCCTTTGGTGATGATTGCATCACTATCTGCAGTAAAAACAATTTTTCCTTCATTTAAGGCAGCATGTAACCATACCCTTGACTGACAACCCTTAATTAGATTTTCTTCTGTTTTATGTTCTTCATTAATTATTGGTAAATCTTTTCCTAATTCAATAATATGCTCATACTTATCCATCCACTCATCAAAAATGACAAATTCATCAATTATTTCATCCTGTAATTCTTTTATAGTCATTGAATCAACATTTTAATTGCTTTTTTCAAAGCGATGATAAAAATATCAACCTCTTCAAAAGTGTTATAGAATGCAAATGAAGCGCGAGCTGTTCCAGGAATACCAAATCTATTCATAAGAGGCTCTGTGCAATGATGACCGGTTCTAATGGCAACACCTAATTTATCTACAATCATTCCTATATCTGAAGGATGAGTTCCCTCAACCACAAAAGATAAAACACTTGCTTTTTTTTCGGCTTCTCCAATAATTTTAACCCCTTCTATTTGTTTTATTTGTTCAGTTGCATAACTTAATAATTCATGTTCGTAAGCTTCAATTTTATCAATGCCTATTGCATTCATATAATTTATTGCTACCGCTAATCCAATTCCACCAACAATGTTTGGAGTTCCTGCCTCAAATTTGTGAGGTAATTCATTATAAGTTGTTTTTTCGAATGTTACTGTTTTTATCATGTCGCCTCCACCTTGATAAGGCGGAAGACTATTTAATAAATCTTCTTTTCCATAAAGAATTCCTACGCCAGTTGGACCAAACATCTTGTGTCCTGAAAAAGTATAAAAATCACAATCTAAGTCTTGAACATCAACCTTGGTATGAGGAACAGCTTGTGCTCCGTCAATTAAAACCAATGCACCTTTTTGATGTGCTTTAGTTATAATTTCTTTAACAGGATTAATAGTGCCAAGGGTATTAGAAACATGAGTTATAGCAACTAATTTAGTTTTATCGGAGAGTAATTTTTCATACTCCTCCATTAATAATTCTCCATTATCATTAATGGGTATCACTTTTAAAATTGCTCCTTTTTCTTCACAAATCAACTGCCAGGGAACAATGTTAGAATGATGTTCCATTGTAGATATGATAATTTCATCACCTTCTTTTAGATATTTTTTACCAAAACTAGAAGCTGTTAAATTAATTCCATCGGTTGTTCCTTTTGTAAATATTACTTCATCTGAATGTTTTGCATTTATAAAACGTTGAACAGTAATTCTTGCTTCTTCGTATGCTTCCGTTGCCTGTTGACTTAAGGTGTGGATGCCTCTATGAATATTGCTGTTTTGAAAAGTGTAATATTTATTAATGGCAGCAATTACTTGAACAGGCTTTTGAGAAGTGGCACCATTATCTAAGTAAACTAATTGGTTTGCATTCACTTTTCTTGAGAGAAGTGGAAAATCGACACGAATTAGTTCAACATCCAATATGCCTGTTTTAGTTTCCAAATCGCTCTTCAATTTTGTTTTCTATGTGAATCCTCAAAGCCTCAATGCTTATCCTAGCCAAGGAGTCCTTAGCAAAAGCATTAATCATTAAGTTGGTAGCACTTTTCCTGCTTAAACCTCTTGATTGTAGGTAAAAAATGGCTTCGTCATCAATTTGACCAGTTGTTGAACCATGACTACATTTTACATCGTCTGCATAAATTTCTAGTTCAGGTTTTGAATTGGCGGTAGCATTATCAGAAAGTAAAATATTATTGTTTTGTTGAAAGGCATTAGTGATTTGAGCATCCTGTCTAACATAAACCTTACCATTAAAAACACCAACAGATTCATCATCTAAAATTCCTTTATAAACTTCATTAGAATTGCAAAAAGGTTTTTTATGATCAACCACCGTATGATTATCAATATGGTCTTTGTAGTGACCTAAATAAAGGCCATTCAAATTCGTTTCACAATTATTGCCTTCTACAGTAATATTTAAATTGTTTCTAACTAGCGAACCATTTAAAAATAAAGTGTTTATTGTGAAATTACTATTGGCTTCTTGGTGAACTTGTTCGGTAGAAATGCTATAATTATCGTCTTTTTTATCTTGAATTTTATTGTATTCTAATTGAGTGTTTTCACCCAAATAAATTTCAGAAACATTATTAATGAAATTTTCTGAGCCATCAACATTTACAAAAGATTCAATAATTTTTACAGTACTACCAGTTTCTGTGATAAACATATTTCTACTTTGAGAAATAATGTGATTGCCAGTTGTAAGATTAATAATATGATATGGTTTTTTTGCAATTACATT
>JBFIEB010000272.1:0-3813 GCA_041603555.1 Vicingaceae bacterium | reverse complement strand
GGGCAGATCCCTTTTGTATCTCCATGTCCTTTGTGGTTATTCCATTCCGATTCTTTAATGTTTAGCGTTACAAAGGTGCCATCAAGTAATTTATGGCAGATATCGAATGTGTTTGATTTTTTACATGTTAATGAAAACTCTTTGGTGTCAGTAAGATTTCCATTTTTAGCAATAATCTTAAAATTGTTATTTCCTTCCAATAATTCAATTGTTGATTTGAAAGTAGTAGGAGAGAAGAAATATTTATAAGATGGTACTTTATTTCCATTGTGGTAAAAATCAATGTCTTTTTGCTCCTTTACATTTTCAATTTTGGCTTGAATTTCAACTTTGCAATTAGGATTGTTAAATGTATTATTTAGCGGTTTCACCAATGTAATCTTAGGTTTTACATTTGCAGTTACAGGTGTAATGGGAACAATGGGTTCAGTTGGCTCAACAGGGGGGGTATAAACTTCTTCGTCTACATGGCCTAATATGCTAAAAATTAAACCAAGAGAAGAATAATGATAAATATCTTGAACAAAAGCAGGGTCTCCAGCATCATAAATTTGTCCATCAAACAGGTCTGTTTGAGGTAAAGAAATTTTATGCTCCCAAACAAAATCAAGACCTGGAACAATTCTAAAACCTAATCCTAAACCAAGTGCAGGAGTAAAAACTAAAGATTTGTAATCAGGATGACTTAATTCTGTTTCATAAACTCCATCTTGCATCGTTTTTATTTCATCAATGGTGGATGCGCCATTGTTGTCTGTTATAAAAGAATAATCATACATATTACCTAAAGCATCCAGTTGATCAGTTTCTATTTTAAAATTGGTAAATCCACCACCAAGGTATAAGTAGAATACTATTCCATGATTTTGGTAAAGTTTATTCCACTTGAGCATTGCTTCAAGAGAAAATTCATTGAACGAGGTTTTATTGTTTAAATAGGATGTACTTGAAGAATAATTGATGCCTGTATTAAGCACTCCATTAATAGCATTATTACTAATTCCTCCATAATTACTTAAGCAGTTGTAGCCGGTAGTTTTACCTCTTAAAAATCTACCCCTTAACGAAAATCCAAAGAAACTATGCTGTTTTTCATAGATAGCATATTCTAAAGTAGCACCGTAGCCCAAATCAAATAAATCAGTAGTTATATCTGCTGTTTGCCATGTAGCTCCTACATTTAATCCTAATCTCCATTTCCCAATTCCAGAAGAAACAGATTGAGAGTAAACGTGATGTGAAATAATCAATAATAAAAGGAAGTATAATTTTTTCATAGGGTTATTTTAATTTAGCTGCCAACCAAAATTCATTCCAAGCTAAATATTTTAGCTGTAAAGTCTAAAAATAAAAAAACACCTTGAGAATTCAAGGTGTTTTTTATAAATTAATTATTGTTTAATAATTATAAGTAAGTCTGAAGATTGTTCGTTCTAGAAAGTCTTCTCAATCTCCTCAAGCCACGCTCTTTTATTTGTCTAATTCTTTCTCTGGTTAATCCAAAATGATTTCCTATTTCTTCTAATGTCATTTCTTTTCTTCCACTAAGACCGTAAAACAATCTAATAACTTCTGCTTCCATTCCTTTTAAGTAAGATAACGTTCTTTCGATGTCTGTAGATAAAGATTCATGGATTAAGGTATCACTAGGAGCAGGGGTAGAGTCACTTTCTATAACACTAATTAAACTATTATTATCCTCGTCATTTGCCATTGGAGCATCCAAAGAAGCTTGCTTTTTAGACATTTTTCTTGAATTTTGAACTTTTTCAATGTCCATTTCCAATATTTCTGAAAGTTCTTCATCTGTTGGCTCTCTTTCCATTTGTTGCTCAAATTCGCTAGATGCTCTATTAATCTTTTGAATTTCTCCTAAACGGTTATGAGGTAAACGTATGGTTCTTGAGTTATCAGCTGCGGCTTTTAAAATACTTTGTCTAATCCACCATACAGCATAGGAAATAAACTTAAATCCTTTGGTATGATCGTATCGTTTGGCAGCTTCAATAAGCCCCAAATTACCTTCGTTAATTAAGTCTTCAAGTGTTAATCCTGTATTTTGATATTGTTTAGCAACACTAATCACAAATCTTAGGTTAGATCTAACCAACTTGTTTAAAGCATACTCATCACCATCTTTTATCTTTTGTGCCAATTCTACTTCTTCATCAGCAGTAATCATTCCCTCACGAGAAACTTCTTGCAGGTACTTTTCAAGAGATTTACTCTCCCTTTTAGTAATTTGTTGTGTAATCTTTAACTGTCTCATAATCTTCTTCTCTATATTTTCCTTTTATCTATCAAAAACTGTGCTAAAATATTCTCTATCGTATAATCTGTTCTTTTAGGTCCTTTCCTAACGTAAATAAATAACAAATGTTACTTATTTCATAATATTTAACAGCTTTTAACAGTTTTTTAGCGACATATTGTCATTTAATGGACATTGTTTTTCAATTCAATACTATTTAACTTTTTTAATTATCACTTTGTTTTCTTTGCTTTCTACACTCCAACTATTATCAAAAACTCTTCTTATATAACGATTATATAGCGCTAAACGTACATTTCTGTTTTTACTTTTTTCAATTTCACTTTGTTCGCCTGTATATTCAAATAGATTAATATTTGGATGTTCTTGTTTATATTGACGAACAACATCCACAATGGTTGCCATTACTCGATAAACCTCTCCTTTATTTGTAACGCTATATTCTTCTCCATCATATTCTTCATTTGTTACCCCAAAAACGATAGTCGCATTTAAAATATTGTTTTGCTTTCTCCCAAATCGAACTTCGTAATTTACACCACTTCCAGTATTAAATGAATACACAGTACCACTCTTAATTACTGGCGGAATTATATGATATGGTTGTAAATTTTCTCCCAAGGTTATAAAATGCGAATATTCAAAAAAAATAAGGAATAAAAAAAATAATATTTGTTCGATTTTAGTATTATTACATTCAAGGTTAAATCTTTAGATAAATGGCAAAGTTTGGAAAATGGATAGGTGGTGGATTAGGTTGGGCCTTAGGAGGGCCAATTGGAGCATTATTAGGCTTTGCCTTGGGTTCTGCAATTGATAAGTCTGTAGGCCATGAAGAAGACCCTTATATTGAAAGGACTTACCAAACTAAACCTAATGATTTTGGGGCTAGTTTATTGGTTTTGGTTGCTGCTGTTATGAAAGCAGATGGAAAAGTGTTGAAATCAGAGTTAGAATATGTAAAAAGATTTTTTTACAAGCAATTTGGCTCTGAAAGGACTAAACAGCACATGTTGGTGCTTCGCGAATTATTAAAAAAAGACATTCCTTTACATGATTGCTGTATTCAAATTAAGGCATACACTATGTATCCAGCACGTTTACAATTAATGCACTTATTGTTTGGAGTGGCAGCTGTAGATGGAGAGGTGCATCCAACAGAATTACGAGTAATTGAACAGATAGCCTCTTATTTAGGTATTCGTCAGGCAGATTATATTTCAATAAAAGCAATGTTTGTTCAAGCAGTTGATGGAGATTATAAGATTTTAGAAATAGCAAAAAGTGCTACCAATGAAGAGGTTAAAAAAGCTTACAGAAAAATGGCTGTAAAATATCATCCAGATAAAGTAAGTCATATGGGAGATGAATATAAAGAGTCAGCGAAACAAAAGTTCCAGAAAATGAAAGCTGCTTATGAAAACATTAAGAAACAAAGAGGAATGAAATAACTTAGTTCTCTTTTCTTTTAGGAGGAAGTGCTTTTATTTCGACATTTAACGAATCTGGATGTTCTTGTCCCACACTCAAAGAATACAGCT
>JBFIEB010000271.1:0-3818 GCA_041603555.1 Vicingaceae bacterium | reverse complement strand
TTATTATCCTTTTATCTGTGTAAAAATAGTTATTTTTGTCCGCAATAATTTATGCTCAAATCCATTAAAAATATTCTGTTTTCTCAAAGATTGACTGCCCTTTTGTTAATTGTCTTTGCGTTTTCCATTGGTTATGCCACTTTTATTGAAAATGATTATGGAACACCTGCTTCAAAAGCATTAATTTTTAACACCAAGTGGTTTGAACTAATTTTATTATTGCTAACCATTAATTTGGTAGGAAACATTTTTAAGTACAAACTCTTTAGATGGGCTAAAGCTTCAACGCTTATGTTTCATTTGGCTTTTATTGTTATTATAATTGGTGCTGGAATTACGCGCTATATCAGTTTTGAAGGCTCCATGCATATAAGGGAAGGTGAGTCTAGCAATACCATTGTTTCTGGAGATACATTTTTACAGTTTAAAGTAGATGACAAGCAAGAACAGTTGGAATTTGATAAACTACTTTATTTAAATCCTCGTTACAATTCAAAATTCTCTCATGATTTTGATTTTAAAGGAAACAAGATAACAGTTGCCTACAAAGACTTTGTTCCGAACTCCCTAGATACTGTTCTTAAATCTCCTACTGGTGCAACCATTATTGAAATTGTTACAGTTGGTCAGCAAGGTAGGGTATCGCGTTATATCGAAAGCGGGCAGACTAAATTTTTTGGAAGCTTCCCAGTTGCATTTAACGACAATACTTTTCCTGAATCCATTAAAATATCAGAAACAGATACTGGTTTAATTGTGGTTTCTCCTTACGATATTAAATCCATGAGTATGGATGACCAAAGTACTGCTGTACTGAAGAAAGATACCATTCATCAATTTAAAAACAGGAGATTATATACCATTAATAATGTTCAGTTAGTTTTTAAAGAATTGCATGAGAATGTAGTTATTGAGCAATATTCAGCGCCTAAAGAAAATAAAAATGGAGAGGATGCTTTAATTGTTGGTATTACCTGTAATGAAACTACTAAAGAGGTAATGTTGTTTGGTGGACAAGGTTATGTGTCTAACAACACCATTTTTCGACTAAATGGATTAAATTTTTCCTTGGCTTATGGTTCAAAGAAAATTACGGTACCTTTTAACATTCGACTGAACGATTTTAAGTTGGAAAGGTATCCCGGCTCTATGAGTCCTTCTTCTTTCGAAAGTGAAGTAACCTTGGTCGATAATCGTTTTGGTGGAGTAGAGATAAATCAACGAATTTATATGAACAATGTGCTCGATTATGATGGCTACCGCTTTTTTCAATCCTCTTACGATCAAGATGAATTAGGTACTGTACTTTCTGTGAACCATGATTTCTGGGGAACATGGGTTACTTATGTAGGCTATTTCTTTTTGTTTTTAGGGATGATACTCACCCTATTGATGAAAAAATCGAGGTTTACTGCGTTACGCAAAAACATTAAAAAGCTAAGAGCTAAAAGAGAAGCTGTAGTTATCCTGTTGGTGCTTTTTTCAGCAGGTAATTTGTTAGCTCAACACGATGGTCATCAATATGAAACACCAAAAAAAGAAGTACGAATTATTGATGAAACACACGCAGATAAGTTTGCTCGATTGCTTGTTCAGGATCAAGGCGGAAGAATAAAACCAATACATACTTTCGCTTCAGAGGTTCTACGAAAACTTTATGGTAAAGAAAAGTATCAAGAGCAGTTGCCTGCTCAGGTATTGTTAGGGATGATGTATAATCCTACTCAATGGCAAACAGCCAATATAATTAAGGTGCGTAACCCAGAGTTGGAAAAACAGCTTGGTGCAGAAAATCATTATGTAGCTTTTATTGATTTTTTTGATAAAAAGTTCAATTATATTATTGCTAAAGACGTAGAAGAAGCCAAACGTAAGAAACCGGCTGAGCAAAACAAATACGATAAGGAAATAATTAAAGTAGATGAGCGCGTAAACATTTGCTATATGGTGTTTCAAGGTTCATTAATGAGGGTGTTTCCAAAGTATAAAGAACCGAATAATACGTGGTATATTAGTGCGGATTACAAAAAATTTGAAAATCACGATTCTATTTTTGTAAAGGCTATTATACCAATGTATTTCAGTGCCATTTCCCAATCTTTGCAGGTAGGTAATTGGAGCTTGGCGGATACCACGCTACAATATATTATAGATTACCAATATAAATTTGGTGGTGATGTAATTCCAGAACAAGCAAAACTCGATGCTGAAATCAAATACAACGAGATTAATATTTTTGAAAAGCTGTTCAAGTATTATGGATTGGTGGGGGTGTTAATGTTATTCTTTTTGTTTGCCGATGTATTTAGCGCTCGAAAATGGAAAAAAATTGCTGCTAATGTTTTAACTCTTATCCTCTTTATATTGTTTCTATCTCACATTGGAGGACTAATAGTTCGATGGTACATTTCTGGTCATGCACCATGGAGTAACGGTTATGAGTCAATGATTTACATTGCTTTTGTAACGATGTTGGCAGGTTTTATTTTCTCAAGACAATCAAAAATGACGATTGCTGCAACAGCAGTATTAGCTTCTTTAACCTTAATGGTGGCTCACCTCAATTTTATGGATCCTGAAATAACGCCATTGGTACCTGTACTGAAGTCTTATTGGTTAATGATACATGTTGCCATTATTACAGGTAGTTATGGATTTTTAGGCTTAGGAGCATTGTTAGGCTTTATCAATTTATTGTTGATGATAGTGAAAACTGCCAAAAACAAATTACGAATTAACGATACCTTAAAAGAGCTGACCTACATTAATGAAATGACCATAACCGTTGGGTTGATGATGGCAGCCATTGGCACCTTTTTAGGTGGGGTTTGGGCAAACGAAAGCTGGGGTAGGTATTGGGGTTGGGACCCAAAAGAAACGTGGGCATTAGTAATAGTGTTGTTTTATGCTATGCTCTTGCACTTACGGTTTATCCCTAAAGCTAATGGAAAGTACTTATTTAATTTACTTTCTGTTATCGGGCTGGGAGTGGTGTTGATGACTTATTTTGGAGTAAACTATTATTTATCCGGTTTACATTCTTATGCTGCAGGTGACCCGGTACCGATACCAACCTTTGTACCTTATACAGTAGGAGTAATTCTATTTATAGCTTTAATTGCTTATTGGAGAAATAGGGCAGTTAAAGAATAAAGGATCCAAATAGTGTCTGCCTTATAATTTGAATAATAATTGACTTATTCAACCTTTTTTTTATCCTTTTTTCTAAGATAGAAATACATGACTCTAGAAGAAGATATCATGAATATTGAAATACCACCAATTATCATTAGAATATTATAATTTATTTCAATAAAATAATTTATAATCAGTAAAATAGCAATAATAACAATGCCCATCCAAAGCAATCGATTTGATAATTTAAGCATATTCATAGTATAAATATAAAGAAGTTATCTGAGAAAAAACTAGGCAAATAAATAATTTCCATAAAAAAAGAAGGTCATTACAACCTTCTTTTTTACTACAATTCTTAATCAATTTTACCTAAGTACAGTAACGTGTCCTATTTTTTCATGGGTTAATCCATCAAGGTCACTAAAGTATAATTTCCATGCATATACTCCATTTGGTACTAACTCCCCTTTATAGGTACCATTCCATGGTTCAAATGTTTTATTCGTTGCAAATATTACTTCTCCCCATCTATCAAATATAAAGAAGCTATAACCTAAATCTGAAATACCATAACCTTTCGGAGCGAAGCCATCATTCAATCCATCAAAGTCAGGTGAAAAAGCAGTAGGAATAAAAATACCATATTCACCTCTTACAATGGCAAAAGCAGAAGTAGAATC
>JBFIEB010000270.1:0-3836 GCA_041603555.1 Vicingaceae bacterium | reverse complement strand
ATTTCAGGGGCTTCTTTTCTTTGTAACATTTTCTATTAAAATTGTAACAATTCTTATATATATCTGCTAAAAAATTAAAAATTCATCTAAAACTTATTAACAAAGGCAACTTCGAATTGAAATTTTCGTCTTTTTTATGTACATTGAACGTTTATAGACGAATTGTCTATTTTTAGTGATTAGTTTACAAAATACGTAGATGAATTAACCTTGAAGTCCGGTAAAGATGAACAAAATTTACAGAAATCTAGCAGTATTTCTATTTTTTACTTTAATATTATTTAGCACAAAAGTTAGTGCCCATGCTGTTCAATTGGGTTATTGTACCAGTTGTAACGGTGATTTAAGAATATGGATAGAACATTGGCATGGTACAGAGAATCCAGCTACTACTTCACTAACAGTAACAATTACCATAAATGGTAACCCGACAACAATTACTGGAGCACCAGATACGAGCGTTATAAATGTACCAGCAGGCCAATTACCTGGCTGTTTTACGCCTATTACAATATTTGCTAGTTGTCCTACTTCTGCAAATCTTTATGATGATTGGGTTGCTTATGATTTTCCGGGTGTCCAATGTAATGTTCCTATTGAGGTTGTGGTAACTGCGAATGCACAAACTACCGTATTTACTCAGGATTGTAATAATCCAGCTATGTATCCTGCATCAACAGGTATTTTTAATATTCCGTGTGCACTTAACCAATTACCAAACATTGATACTTGCGCAGGAAATACTATTGGACCCTTTACTTTCCCTAATGGAAACACATGGACTAATAGTAATCCGGCAATAGGATTGCCTGCTTCAGGTAATGGTAATATACCTGCTTTTACTGCAGCAAATAATGCAACTAGTCAAACAAGTAATATTGTTGTAACCAATAGTTGTGGTGTTGCTACTTTTTCCATTACTGTTAATTCAGCTCCAATAAGTAATTTTACTGCTAATGTTGGTTGTCCTGGAACACCAGTCACTTTTGTTGACCAATCTATTTCAAGTGGTCCGATTTCTAGCTGGTTATGGGATTTTGGAGATGGGTCACCTGTCTTTAATGGACAAAATCCGCCTCCACATTTGTATCCTCCCCCTGGCCCATACAATGTCACGCTTACAACAACAACGGCTAATGGGTGTACTCACGATACGATAATTCAGATTGACCCTCTTGGTGGCTTAGTTGCTAATTTTGTTGCTCCTTCTGTTTGTGAAGGAAGTCCAACTATTTTTACTGATACTTCAACTCCAATAGCTAATATTATTGGTTGGGATTGGGATTTTGATGGAGATGGAATTACGGATGATATTACACAAAATCCTATTTATATCTTTCCTAACGCAGGAACATTTATAGTGCGATTAATAGCAGCCGGATCAGGTGGATGTTTTGATACTATTAGTATCCCAGTGGTCGTCAACCCTGTACCGATTGCAAACTTTTCTGGAACTAATGTCTGTTTTCCTGGAACGAATGTATTTACCGATAGTTCTTTTGCGCCCCTTGGGACAACATATCAATGGGATTTTGGTGATGGTATTGGGATAAGTGCATTGCAAAATCCATCTTATTCTTATACAGCAACAGGTGCTTATTTGGTAACCCTAACGTTAACTACGGATAGTGGTTGTGTGAGTGTGTATAGTACCACAGTAACAGCATATAATCTTCCCACAGCTGCTTTTACCACTACTGATGTATGTGCTAATGTAATGGCTTCTTTTACAGATAATTCAAATGCCAATGGCGGAAGTATTACTTCTTGGGCTTGGGATTTTGGAGATGGTATAGGGACTAGTATTAATCAAAACCCTACTTATTCATATAATGGACCAGGTGTTTATAATGTGCAATTAATAGTTTCATCAAATGGTGGTTGTTCAGATACTATTGTACAAACCATAACTATTTTTGATATGCCAACAGCTAATTATACTTTTACGAATACTTGTTTTGGAACAGCTTTAGCCTTTAATGACCTTTCTGTGATAGCCAATGGGAATATTACAAATTGGACCTGGGATTTTGGTAATGGAAATACATCAATAGTTCAAAATCCAGCAGAAAATTATGCTGGAGAAGGGGTGTATACGGTTCAATTAATAGTCACTTCAAATAATGGATGCCAAGACACAATAAGCCAACAAGTCGAAGTGTGGCCAACACCAATAGTGAATTTCAACCCTACAGAAGTTTGTTTAAATACTCCAACTCAATTCAATGATTTAACAACAGTTTCCAATCTTAATACCACTAATAATATTGTTAGTTGGGCTTGGAATTTTGGAGATGGAGGAACAAGTAATATTCAAAATCCAATATATACTTACACGATTTCTGGAACTTATCAAGCACAACTAGTTGTTTTTTCAAATAATGGATGTACAGATTCTATCACTTTAACGGTTACAGTTAACCCATTACCAGTGATTGGTTTTAGCGCTGATTCTATCGCTGGTTGTTCTCCGTTAACAGTAAACTTTTTTGACGGAACAGTTATCAATGCACCAGGGTTATTAAGTTCTTGGTATTGGAATTTTGGAAACGGAATGACTTCTACTGCTCAAAATCCTATAGGAATAATATTTGAAAACTCATCTCCAAGTGCCCTTACAACATACGGAGTTAGTTTAACAGTAACATCTAATAAAGGATGTGTGACTAAAGATACTGCTGTGAATATGATTACTTCTTATCCAATACCAAAAGCAAATTTTAGTTTCACACCTGAGAGAACAAATGTTTATGATAGAGAAATCACTTTTATAGATCAGTCTATTATAGCGAGTGTATGGAATTGGGATTTTGGTGATGGAGGAACTTCAGTTGCGCAAAACCCTATTCACGAATATCCAGATTCTGGTTCATTCTGGGTCACATTATTTATAGAGAATATTTACGGATGTACAGATATGATCCAAAAAACAGTAATTATTGATCCAGCTTTTGCAATATGGATTCCAAATGTTTTTACTCCAGATGGGGATGGGATTAACGATTATTTCTTTGCAACTGGATTTGGAATAGTGGAACTGCATACACTAATATTTGATAGATGGGGAGTTGGAGTGTTTGAAGGGTATAATTTAGAATCTAAATGGAATGGAACATATAAGGGAAAAGTTTCAGTTGAAGATGTATATGTTTATAAGATTAGGGCAAAAGATGTATTTAATGAGTGGCACGAATTTATAGGACGAGTCACTATACTTAAGTAATAAAAAAAGCCTCTGAATTTCAGAGGCTTTTTTTTAATCTCGTAAATCAATTATTTCATATTTCGGATAATTGGCTTTATTAAAAGTAAAAGTCGCATCAGAAATTGAGCTGTTTGTCGCAAAAGATTTTATAGTATAAATAGTAGTAGAACCATCTTTTCCGTAAACCTTTACTTTAGAAATTTCATTTTTAGCTTTATTGATGTAAAGTGCTATTCGGTGAAACCCTTTATCTTCAGCTTCTTTTGGATATAAATTAATAATATCAAAACCCTTATCCTCCTTTACATACTTATACTTAAACCCTTCCTCATATAGGGTAAAAATTTTGTTAGGACTTATGTAGTCCTCCTCGTCCTCATCTGGAATACTATTAATTTGAACTTCCCCAGCATCGGTTAATAAGGTATAAATATCTTTTCCATCAGAAATAACTTTCTGACCTTGAATTTCTAAAAAGTATTTATCTCCTTTAATTTGAATTTTTCCACTTTGAGATTCGTTAATCCCTTCGGATTTATTACTCAATGTAAAATTAAATTCAGCTTTTATTGTCTTGTAGGCTTTTGTTTTAGCACTTAGCTTATCTAATATTCCTTTTGCTTTTTGATCT
>JBFIEB010000269.1:0-3842 GCA_041603555.1 Vicingaceae bacterium | reverse complement strand
TCAAGTAATTTAAAATTGTCTGAAAAACGAGCAAATGCAGTTGCCGCATTTTTAATACTTAATGATGTTAATAAAGAAAGAATTGATATCGAATGGTTTGGAGAAACTAAACCAATAGCTAATAACAAGACCAAAGCTGGTAGACAGAAAAACCGAAGAGTTGAAATGGAAATTTTATAGCAACAAAAAAAGTGATTAATTTTTAATCGCTTTTTTTATTCCTCTATGTAATAATTATCTACGCGATGTTGCTTGTTTCCATTGGCAAAGAAAAAAGCCAAATGTGTGTTTAAAAAACTTTCAATTTTTCTAACTTTAGTATACAGTGCTTTCATCTTTAAAAGAATTATTAGTTATTAAATCTCCTATAAAATTAATTGATAGAATAATCCAATTTACAGCAACTCATTTCAAGTTATAAACACATACTGTTAATTTATCCAGAAATTAGTTTAATAAAAAAAGCCAACATTCAAATTGAACATTGGCTTATACTATTATTGATAACTTATTACTCCTTAATAAATCGAGTTTGAGTTATTCCATTATCAGTTTGTACAGTTAATATATACATCCCTTTATTAAGGTTAGAGATATCAATTATCGACTGATTATCCGTTTTAACAAGTGCACCATTCACACTAAAGATAGAGACTTTTTCAAGTTGATTATCTGTAGTAATATTTAACACATTTGTTGCAGGATTAGGGTAAATACTTGTGTTAGAAACATTTGTTTCACTAATGCCAGTAGCTACAGTAATATCCGCCTCAAAAGCAACAGAAATAGGAGGGGTAGGAGTTCCGCTTTGAAAAGCATTACCTCCGGTGTAAGTAGTATTCGCCTGTACATCTAAGTTCATAAAGAACTCAAAAGTATACTGACTAGCATTTGTAATTGGCACTGAACCAGATATAATAATTTGTACCGGATCACCCACATTGGCAACCGTAATTGATGCAAATGATTGAGTATGAATTGGCACTGTAGCAGTGGAATTTCCAGCATATACATTTAATGTACCAGCAGGAACAACTCCAACCGTATTAGCAGTAACTTGTACATAATTTAATAAACCACTACAAGGTGCTGTAAAACTCTGACCAGCAAGATAATTAGTTGTAGCTGGTAAAAATGTAGCTGGAGCATAAGTCTCAGTACACTGAGCTGAAGCAACTATTGAAGAAGCGGTTAATAAAATAAAAGAAAGTAAGATTTTTTTCATAGTAATAAGTATTGGTTAATAATAGCAGTAAAGATATGAAAAAGAAAAGATAGTTTTTTAATTACCTATACGTTTCTAGCCAACTTAGAGCCTTTTCCTTTGATCTGAATAGTTTAGTGGGAACATTAGGCTTATTAAATTTAATATAGAAATTACCTATAATAGTAGCTGGAAGAGATTTTCCTACTAATAAACCCATCGCTTTATTCATTCCTTCAATTTCTTTTTTAGCAGCATAAGCTCTTGCATCTCTGTGCACTTGACCTACATTTCTCATGTCAACTAGCAATAATATTTTTTTGTTTCCTTGTAATTTTTTTCTTGCTGAAACACCTTCTATAGCTGCATCTAGTGTGATGTCAGCATCATTTTTTATTGTCATAAACAACAGGTCTTCTTCCAAGCGATAGGAAGCAGTTTCAATCTCTATTTCATTAATTGTTTGCATTGGTCGACTAAAATAATGAATTCATCGCTTAAATTTGACTTTTTTAACATAAAAGCATAATATATAACATCCTTTTATGAAATGGGTCAATGAATAAAAATTGTAAAATCACTCGTTTTTTCAGTACCTTCGCTGCGCGAAGAATGTAGATGTTTAATGGAAAAAGTAGAAAAATATACCCCAACCAATAAAGTTCGTATTGTTACGGCTGCTAGTCTTTTTGATGGACATGATGCTGCCATTAACATTATGCGAAGGATTATTCAGGCAACTGGTGTAGAGGTTATCCATTTGGGACACGATAGAAGTGTGGAAGAGGTGGTAAATTGTGCCATTGAAGAAGACGCGAATGCCATAGCCATGACTTCATACCAAGGCGGGCATGTAGAGTATTTCAAATACATGTATGATTTACTGAAGGAGAAAGGTTCTGAACACATCAAAATTTTTGGTGGTGGTGGTGGAACGATCCTCCCGGAAGAAATAAAAGAACTACAAGATTACGGTATAACAAGAATTTATCATCCTGATGATGGAAGAGAGATGGGATTACAAGGTATGATAAATGACATGATAGAGAAAGCGGATTATCCAACAGGTGCAAACCTAAACGGGGAAATCAATCACATCAAAGAAAAGAACGTAAAATCAATTGCCCGATTAATTTCAGCCGCGGAAAATTTTCCAAAAGAAAGTAAAAAAGATTTAGATGCCGTACATACAATGGCTGAAAAAACCACTACCCCCGTTTTAGGTATTACAGGAACGGGTGGAGCTGGAAAATCATCACTAGTAGATGAACTAGTAAGAAGGTTTTTAGTTGACTTTCCTAAAAAAACCATTGCTATAGTTTCAGTAGATCCTTCTAAAAGGAAAACTGGTGGAGCATTATTAGGCGATAGAATTAGAATGAACTCTATTAAAAATAATAGAGTGTATATGCGTTCGTTGGCTACTCGACAAAGCAACTTGGCTTTGTCTCAACACGTTTCGGAAGCCTTAGAAATTTTAAAAGCTGCTGAATACGATTTAATCATTTTAGAAACTTCTGGCATCGGGCAATCGGATACCGAAATTATGGATCACTCTGATGTTTCGTTGTATGTAATGACTCCGGAATTTGGTGCTGCAACTCAATTAGAAAAAATTGACATGCTCGATTTTGCCGATGTGGTTGCAGTAAACAAGTTTGATAAAAGAGGTAGTTTAGATGCATTACGTGATGTAAAAAAACAATACAAGCGTAACCATAATGCTTTTGAGATGGATGACGAAGCTGTTCCTGTTTATGGAACCATCGCTTCTCAGTTTAACGACCCCGGCATGAACTCACTCTACATAGTGGTGATGGATAAATTGGTTGAAAAAGCCGGAGCAGATTTAAAATCAACCTTTGAGATTACCGAAGAAATGTCTGAAAAGATATTTGTTATTCCTCCAAGCAGAACGCGTTACTTATCTGAAATTTCAGAAAATAATAGGGCTTATGATGCATGGGTAAACGATCAAGTAGAACTAGCCGATAAATTATATGCGATAAACAAAACCATAGCTACGGTTAGCGAAGCTGACATCAAAAAAGTACTCCAAGCGGAATATGATAAAATCAAATTAGATTTTGATCCAAAAAATATGCTCATCATTGAGGGTTGGGAAGAAAAAATTCAGAAATACAAAAACCCTGTATATCAATTTAAAGTAAGAGACAAAGAATTGTCCATCGAAACACATTCAGAAAGTTTATCGCACATCCAAATACCAAAAGTTGCCTTACCAAAATACAGAGGTTGGGGAGATGTATTACGATGGAGCTTGCAAGAAAATGTACCGGGAGAATTTCCTTATACTGCCGGGCTCTTTCCGTTTAAACGGGAAGGCGAAGACCCTACCAGAATGTTTGCCGGTGAAGGTGGGCCCGAACGAACCAACAAGCGTTTCCATTATGTAAGTTTAGGAATGCCTGCCAAGCGTTTATCTACTGCTTTTGACTCGGTTACCTTATACGGTAATGACCCCGATTTACGACCGGATATTTACGGTAAAATTGGTAATGCGGGTGTTTCCATATGCTGTTTAGATGATCTAAAGAAATTGTATTCCGGTTTTGATTTGTGTCACCCAATGACTTCGGTAAGCATGACCATTAACGGACCAGCACCAATGTTGTTG
>JBFIEB010000268.1:0-3843 GCA_041603555.1 Vicingaceae bacterium | reverse complement strand
ATAGAATCAGAGACTGTGAGGGCTAGATACTCACCCAACCAAGCACCACTTTTGGTTTGGGGGGTTGAAAAGCTAGTTGCATTAACCTGATTGTTGGCAATAAAATTTGCCCCTCCATCTATGCTTGTAGTTGCATAAACATCCCATAATAAATCTGAAGGATCGTTTCTTCTATCGTACCAAACCACATCAATGATTCCATTTGACTTTACTTCCATCCATGGTAAAACTTGATCATTGATGGTAACATCATCATTTAATCTCAGTGGGTTAGACCAGCTTGCGCCTCCGTTAGTTGTTTTGATAAAGAAAATATCTGCCTCATCCGAACCAATACCATCAGGGTCAGCAGAATACACGATATAAAGTTCATTTGGATTGGTTGGATGTGTTCTAAGGATGGCTGCGCCTTTTGCACGGGCATCCGAACCTCCATTTAAGTTAATTGGTGGGAGAGGAATGGTGTCTACAACTATATCTGTTCCCCAGGTTACTCCTCCATCTGTGGATTTATCAAGTAAAAGTATTCCATTGCCTCCGGTAATCACATTGTAATCCACCCACAATACATAAATGTCTCCGTTGCTTGCAATTGCCTGAATGGGCATATTTCCAAAAGAATTGTTTATGTTGTTAATTTGCGTTGCACCAGAAAAATTATTTCCACCATCTGATGATACTGATACATAAATGTCACTATACGGTTGAGGCATATTCCATCCCCGGTCTTTTATCCATGTAATATAAATGTTGTTATAAAAAGGGCTGGAAGAATTTTGATCAACTCTAATCTGGCATCGATCATTGAATCTGTAATTCGGATCTGGTGAGCTGATTGCTCCGGGTTCGATATCAACCGTTACAGGAGGCATCCAAGTTGCACCACCGTCTGTTGATTTATGTACGAACAAACCACTTACCGGTCCTGTTGACCAATTAAAATCTGTAGAAATCTGAGCCACAAAAGCATGGCCCGAATCATCACTAGCTATACTTGGATCAAAAGCATCTAACATGGGAACTCCGGCAATAGAATTAAACGGCAGGACTAACTGTTGGGGATTCCATGTTTGTCCTTTATCAGTACTAAAACTTACTCCAATACCTTGTCCGCTAAGGTATGGTTCATCATTATATGCTGAAATTAAATTGCCTGAAACAGGCACAAGGGTCATGGAAATTTCATTTTGAGTATAAGATAAACCGGCATCAATATCCATAACTACATTGCCAACAGGAGGGTTACCAATAACAATATTATAATCTTCTACTTCTCCATCAGGAGCAAAACCAGTTGGTTGTAATCCTCCAATTGAACTGAATCGAAAACGCCCATAAGTATATAATCCTGCAATGGCAGTAACTGGAACATTGAATGCTGCAAAAGTCTGACCCAGACCAATGGGTTGACCCGTAAAAATTTGATCACCTGGATCGCTCCAATTTCCATTTGCTTGAAAATCGATCCAAGCATCCAGAAACCCTGGAGCAGAAGTATTTATCAATAGTATAGCAGTTTGACCAGGAACAACCCAGGTAGTAAACCTTATACCATCCTCATCATCCACTAGTCCATTCACATCATCGCCTGAAGCCTGAATAGTTGGCTGTCCGTTCACCTCTATATCTATTTGATTTCCTAAGTATATTGGTCCAACAACATGATTTGCTCCATTGTTAATTAAAAGAGTAGGATACAATGGATCGGGAGCATCTCCAAAATCTAGTTGTGCAAAACCTTGAGTTCCATACAACATGAGAAAAATAGCGATTGTTGAAAAAGTGATATGTTTAACTGAATTTTCCAGTGAATCTCGATTACAATTATGCAGTAAAATTAGGCTGACTTGGATTAAAAAAACAATGACATTAGTCATCCAGATGATTTCTAGCTAGACTTATATTAAAAAAGATTCCCTATAAACATTGAGTTTTAGTTCAGTTTTCTGTAATTACAAATTCATTAATGTTATTAAAAGTGAAAATTTAAACGCTTGATTTTTTTTGCAATTTTTATCTTTAGGTAGACACACCTAATTCTACTTTCCCCAAATAACGCAGCATTTTTAAGTGACTCCATATGGCACCTACAAATGTTTTTTTATAAAGGTATGGAATATTATATTCCTCGGCTGTTTGCTTAATTATTTTTGAAATTTTCCGGTAATGAATATGACAAATGTTCGGAAATAAATGATGTTCAACCTGATGATTTAATCCTCCGATAAACCATGAAAAAACTCTACTCCGAGGAGAGAAATTACTCGTTGTTGCCATTTGGTGAATAATCCTGTCATTCTCTATGCAATTATTTTCATTAGGCAATGGAAATTGGGTCTCCGGCATAACGTGAGCAGTTTGAAAAACCAATGAGATGCTTAATCCTGTAATGAAATGCATAGTTAAAAAAGCAACAATTACCATCCATACGGGAAAAGAGGTCATTAATATGGGTAAGATCAAAGCGTAAGAGAAATAAACGATTTTCCATAATATTATTTTAAAAAATTCCGTTCTATATTCTTTCCTGTCTTTTATTAGCCCCATCTTAAAATACTTTTTTAAACTCATAAAATCTTTAGTAGTTATCCATGAAATTGTTGTTAATCCATAAAAAAACCAAGTATAAAAATGTTGAAATTTATGCAGGGCATTCTTTTTGACATGGGGAGAAAATCTTAAAAAAAATGGTGTTTTTATATCTTCATCAGCCCCATCTATATTAGTGTAAGTATGGTGTAATACATTATGTTGCAGTCTCCAAACCGTATCATAAGCTCCCACTAAATTTAATGTTTTACCGGCAAGCCAATTTGTGGTTTTGTTTTTAGAAAATGATCCATGAATGGCATCGTGCATAATTCCCATACCAATTCCGGCCATACCAATACCACTTATGATGTAAAGTAAAAATAATTGCCACGGACTAGTTATATGGGCAAAAATTATCATTACTAATGGCCCAAAAAAGAGGGTTAGCATAAAAATTGATTTAAGTATTAACGAAGCGTTCCCGTATTTACTTTTATTATTGTTTTTAAAATATTCGTTAACTCGTTTTTTTATGGTTACCGAAAAGTCTGATGATTTTGATGTTGAAAATCTTAAATTCTTCATAAAATTTTTAATAAATAATTATTTATACCATTAAATGAGTATGAAAAATGATCTTTTAAACCATCGTCAAGTAACTTGAAAAAAATGAAAACTTAAAGGAAAAAATCTAAAACCAGATACTACTTTAAAATTGCCAATTACAATCTTCTACTTATTTAATGAACACCTATTTGGTGTCTTGTTAGTTTAAAGTTAAGATTAATAGTTGGATTATTGTATGAACAGGTGAATTTTATCTTCTTCTCTAAGTCTTGTCAAACAAAAACACTTATCAGTAGAAATGAGCGATAATGGTCATTCTTTTTTGGATGAAGGTGCAATTATCTTTGGGACAAATAATACGGAAATTACCATATAGAGTAGTTTATATTTCAGAAATAAATTAAAACCATTAATAATGAGAAGAAATTATTTTTCCTTATGGATTAGCTTTATATTTTTAATAATAAGCTGTAGCCCAACCAAAGATGTAACTAGAGTAGATGTAAAAAAAGAAGTTGATTTAAGTGGAAGATGGAATGATACTGATTCGAGACTTGTATCTGAAGAAATGGTTAAGGACGCTCTTGATCGGGTGTGGCTGACAGATTTTATTGAATCAAACAGTAAAAAACCAACAGTAATTGTTGGAATTGTTCAAAATAAAAGCAGCGAACATATTAGTTCAGAATCATTTATTAAAGACATTGAAAGGGAGTTTGTTAATTCGGGTAAAGTTAAACTAGT
>JBFIEB010000267.1:0-3879 GCA_041603555.1 Vicingaceae bacterium | reverse complement strand
TTTTGATAGATGGGGAGAACTTATATTTGAAACGTACGAAAAATTTGGACCTTGGAATGGAACCTATAAAGGTAAGCTGGTTCCAAATGGAGTTTATGTATGGAAATTACATTTCAGAGATATAAATGGCCAAGAGCATACTAAACACGGTCATGTATCAATAGTTAAATAATTATCCTAACTAAATATATTAAAAATGAAACCTATTATTAGTCTCCTAATAATAGGTTTCATTTTTATATCCTGCTCTAATAATGAGATAGAGCTTAAACAAGTCTATGACAATTCATTCAAATCTTCTGTTAGAGGGTTGTATCAAGTTAATGAAAATTGTACTTGGGTGAGTGGTACTGATGGATTTTTTATGATTAGTAGAGAAAATGACCAATGGGATTTTATCAGACATGATAAATTTTCACACCTGGATTTTAGAGATGTTCACGCCTTTAATAAAAGTGAGGCAATTATTATGAGTAGTGGAGATGGGTGTGAGATGTATAAAACCAATGATAGAGGTGAATCCTGGGGATTAGTTTATGAAAATCATACTGAAGGAATATTTTTTGACGGGATGGATTTTTGGGATGACAATAATGGTATTGCATTTAGTGATCCCATTGATAATCAACTTTTCATTATTGTTACAAAAGACAAAGGTAATACTTGGAAAAAATTAAATCCAATCCATATTCCCAAAACATTAGAAGGTGAAGCTGGCTTTGCGGCAAGTGGAACGGGAATTAAATGTGTAGGAGAAAATACTGTTTTTATCGGTACAGGAGGAGGAAAGAAGTCAAGAGTATTTGTGTCTAATGATAGGGGTAAAAACTGGAAAGCGATAAATACACCGATGAGAACCGGAGAAGCTTCAGGGATATACTCGTTAACCTTTTTAGATGACAAAAATGGGGTAGTAGTGGGAGGAAACTACCTGGACTCAAATAGTACTGAAGGAAATTGTTCGATTACCTCTGATGGAGGCATAACATGGATGCTTCCAGCTACTCCACCAAAAGGGTATAAATCATGTGTTACTAACAATAAAAGTGGTTTATTGTTGGCATGTGGAAGAACAGGAATTGACATTTCCTACGATAAAGGGTTAAATTGGAAACATATATCAGATGAGGGTTATTACAGTTGTGTGCTCAACGAATCATCTGGCTGGCTGTTTGGAAGAAAAGGAAAAATGGCTAAAATTATTTTACATTAAAAAAGCCACCCTGTTCAGGGTGGCTTTTTTAATAAATTATAGAATGGATTAATGCATTACTTTCCAATAAGAGGTTTGAGGTTGCCCCATTACTCCAGCTTCCTTCATCATTTCACCAACCTTAGGGTCATTAAACATTACTTTACAAGCTTCCATATTATCAGTTGCTAAAACAACTGTAACCATATTGTCATTATCTTCAGCAGTTGCGATACAAATATCATTTAGTCCTGCAGATTCTCTATTTGGCTTATCAGCATCAAAAGCTGCTCTCCATTTTTCCATTTCTGCAATTTCGTGAGTTACTGCTATGTGGTAAGCTCCCGGAACTTTTTCCTCGCTCATCCAAACTGTATTTAAATACATGAATTGTGGCTCAGATGTAACTCCAGCCTCTGCCATTGCTGCCTTCATTTTTTCAGAAGCAAACTTTTCTTTAGCAGCAGCATGCCCTTTGGTAAATTCAGCAACACCAACCATTTTTTCATTGTCAGCATTTACTGAATGCCCTAATCTTCCCTCAGGATCAGATTTTTCTTTATAAACAGTTTGCCATTTATCAAAATCTTCTACTTCAGCCATAACAAAAACAAAAGTTTTTCCATCGTAAGCAGGCTCTTCAGATACTTCTTCAGCTGTTTCTTCTATTACTTCCGTAACTTCTTCAATTTGTTCCTCTGAACCTCCACAAGAGGTTAATGCGAATGTTAACGAGGCGAATAACATAAGATTTAAGATAGGTCTTTTCATTTTATCGGTTTTAGTTCGGCACGAAAATAAGAAAGATATTTAATATTCTAAATAGAATAATATCCCCATCCCTATTATAATCAACCAAGCCATGTAATGCCATTTTTCTCTGTTATCAAGATATTTTTGAATTCTCTCCGTATCAGGTCTGAATTTTCCTGACATATTTCTTTGGATATAGGTTTTTAAATATTCAACAACAAACCTTTCTAACCCGCCATTCATGTAGATAACTATTCCTAAACTTAGTGGAGCTTCTGGAGAACTAATAAAATAGAATAGGGGAGAACAAAGCGCTAATACAAATGAGGAACGTTGAAATTTTAGCCAGTCAAAACCTTCAAAAGGAGCATCTTTATAAGCCCCACCAAAAGCAACAATCAATCCCGTTCCATAGGCCACCATTAGAAAGTGCCAAAAACTGGTAATTTTAAAGGGTAAAAAAACGGAGGTGAATATAATGGTAGTAATTACTAGACCAAAGAAGTATCTCGATAAATCACTTTTAACAGGCTTACCTAAAACTGTAATTCTAGAAGGAATAAAATATTTAGACTGATCTTCTGTTCTGAAAAAAGCTTTATATATTTCTGTAAGAATCCTTTCTAAGCCCATTACTAGGAAAAAGATTTGAAATAATTTTAGATTTGAAAAAGGTTCTTTGAAAAAAGGAAATAACTCAGCAGCACCATACAACGTAAAATAGACACCTATGCTAAAAAATATACTTCTTGGAAAAGTTTTAGGTTTTAATCCTTCGTAAGGAGAATCTTTAAATGCTCCCCACAAGCTTGTATAAAAACCAGAAATTGCACTTATTATTAAAGCGTAAATTATATTCATAATTAAAGTATTTAATCAAGCGCGAAAATAGTAAAGAATATTAGTTGTTTTAGTAAAGAATCAACTGTTTTTAATGCTAACATTGTTAATAATCTCATTTCTCAAATCGGTAATGAGTTTATTAATTTTAACCCGAATGGAAGGTGTAATTGGAGTGGTGAGTTCATAAGCTTCGGTTTCATCATTAAAGGAGATGCTTATCTCATCAAAAACAATTTTTAACTTTGTTAGCTTATTTACTACTGCTGCAATTTTAGAGTTGAGCGTATAACCGTCTAATAAAACTAAAAAGTTATCTAGAAATAATTTCTGTTGAATAAATATATTATTATGCTCTTCTAACCAAATGTTAGATATGTTAGACGAGGTTGCTAAATGTAACCCTTCAATATATGCTCCAGTAAGAATAAGTAAGCCTAAAGCTTCATTTTCTGTTTCACTGATGTATTGATTGGCTTCGTTGTAACCATCTAAAATGATTTTGCAAAGAGAGTCTTGATTATTTATATTGTCATTAAACCTCTTCTTAAAACCATCATTAACATATAAAGCAATAGGAAGTTCTTGCATAATAAACTGTATGTCCTTTGCAAAATCAATGCTTTGTTGTCGGTTATTGTAAACAGTTGAATAGCCTATGTCTGTTAAATACATTCCTAATAGTAATGATAAATCTATGTCTGAGCTTACCCCAATATTACCATGCTCCAATAATAAACTGCCGTTATAATCAACATTCATTATTTTTAAAGCAGTTGCAATTTGAAGAGGAGTAGGCATCGTAAACATTTTAACGTCACCACTATCTAATCCTAATTGGTTAGGTAGATTTATCTGCTCAATTAATGTATCTTCCGAGGCCTCCATAATCAATTCTGAATTCTCATCGCCAGAGCAAGAGAAAATAATAAAACAACAGGTAAAGACAATATTCCGTAGATTAATTCTATGCATGTAATATTTTTTGGAAAAGATAGAAATATTATTTAACAACAACCCTGCTTGATTGATTTTTACCATTAGTAGAAGCTCTAATAATATAAACCCCAGGAGCTAAATTATTGGACGCATTT